>JBHHVC010000079.1:0-11090 GCA_046754125.1 Candidatus Zixiibacteriota bacterium | reverse complement strand
TAATTGTTCTAGCACGTCCGCGATTATCGAATTCAAGAAAAACCACCTGCTGCCATCTGCCAAGTGTCAGTCTTCCTGAGACGAAAGGCACGGTAATGTCCGGTCCTATCATGGCTGACCGAAGATGAGAGAAGCCGTTGCCGTCACCCCATGTCGCATCGTGCGCGTAGGTCCGATCAGATGGAATCAGCTTCTCCATCAAGTCCGGCAGGTCCTGTATCAGTCCGGGCTCGTATTCTATTGTAGTTAATCCTGCGGTCGATCCCGGCACAAAGGCCGTGATTGTACCCGATGCCATTCCGGACGCACCAACGGCGTCTCCGAGCGCTGTTGTGATATCGATAATATCTCCCGGCCCATTTGTCTGAATCTTCAGTTCGTTGGTAGTGACCATGAGTGCACCGCCCTACTTGTAAACAAATCTCTTAACTTTTTTGGTCGACGTCTTCTCCAGTTCGCCTGTCTGAATGTCAAACGACACGATCCGTTTGTAATCAGCCATTCTCCTATTGACGTCGGCAATCACATCGCCAATCGTCTTGTGCAGCATTTCGGTATCCTGCCTGCCCCCGTCTCCGGCTCTATCATATACTCTACATTCCAGGTCGGGCACGATCAACGCCGCCACCTCCTCCCCTTGTTTGCCTTCTTTCTTGCGACCGAATACGACCACTTCAGCCACGCAGTCAAACTGCACCAGCAGCGTTTCGATTTCTTCAGGATAGATGTTCTTGCCTGCCGCAGAGACAATCACGTTTTTTGCCCGCCCCGTTATCCACAGCCTACCCTGCCTGAGCATGCCGAGATCGCCGGTATGCAGCCACCCGTCGCGGACTAATGCCGCCGTCTGCTCCGGATTGCCTCGATAACCGGGTGTAACGTTTTCGCCGCGAACAACGATCTCCCCTACACCCGACCGATCCGGATCGTCAATTCGCACTTCGACATTTGGCAGTGGCGGACCGACCGAGCCAAACCGGATGCTATCCGGTCGATTGAATGAAATGACCGGCGAGCATTCGGTCATGCCATATCCCTGAAAAAAACTAATACCTAAATGATTGAAGAAGGCCGCGATCCGTGATGGAATCGCAGCTCCGCCGGAAACAAATAATCGTAACGTACTCAGTCCAGCCTTCTTCCGTAGCCGACGGAAAAACAGCCGCCCAAGCTTCAGTCCCACAGCCCATCCTATTCGAGAAAGCCCGAATAACAGGTGAAACAACGCCCGACGACGCACAGGTGCCGCCTTGATTCCCCGCCTGATAGACTGAGCCATCTTCTCATAGAGCAGGGGGACTCCGCACATGACGGTAACGCCAGTCCTGCCTATATCTTCCATAATATCCCGAGACTTGAGCGACCTCGCGTACACGATGCTTGCACCGCACATGACCGGAGTGAGAAAGCCGCAGGTCGCTTCAAATGTATGATGAAGAGGCAGAACCGACAGGAAAACGTCGTCCCAATCAAAACAGAGTCCTGCTCGAATACCTTCAAGATTGCTCAGAATGTTGCGGTGAGTTAATTCCACTGCCTTGGGCGTCCCTGTCGTGCCTGACGTGTAAATCAGAACGGCTGTCGTTGCTGCATCGACAGCCACCGGTCGATCGCCTGCGCCCATCAGTGATTGCCAGCTCGATACAGACTCGCTTGCAAACGAAAACAATCGCCCCGCAAAACCTTCCTTCCGCAACAGTTCTTCATATTGTTCTGACACAAAAAGAACTTTCAGGCCTGCGTCTTCCACTATGAACCGGATTTCATTTGGTTTCAGGTTGGCATCGATTGGCACGACAGTGCCGCCAGCCTTCAAGATAGCGAGGTAGGCAATCGCCCACTCTGGTCGATTCTCTGAAATCAGACCAATTTCAGGTGGATCGAGTCTGCTTCCAGCCAGCAGCCCGGCAGCAAGCATGTCCACCTGTCGGCCAGCCTCAGCGTACGTCCACGCCTTTCCCAGCCCGCCGTCGGCCCAGAATGCTACCCTGTCACCATATAGTCTCACTGACTCTGCAAAGGCGCCCGGGATACTGTCCCGGCCTGTCACAGCAACTGATGAGTGAAGCATGGTATCAAAGTAGCCCCTGTCGCGCAGCTGAGCAAAGAAAAAGGAACGGCGAAATCATCAGGGCCGCGCAAAAAAACGGCCGCCGGAAAATCTCCCGACGGCCTTTCAGAACGCATTGTGTACTGTAATGTACTGAAGGAGCGAATTGCTATTCTATAATGATTCCCTTTGTAAGTATCAGGCCGCCCAGTGGGTCAACATCGGTGGCCATGATTGTAGCTGCACTTGCCGTATCGGGTGCCGTCCAGATAAAACCGTTGGCCTCGCCAAAAGCGTTTGTCTTTTGAGTTGCGCCGGTCACAGTACCAGCGGTCGCGGTCATATTTATCGTATGGTTGCCCAGCGGGTTTCCGTAACGGTCTTTCATGACCGCATACATACTCACTACCTCGCCCTTTAAGGCTGTTGCCTGTGCAAACAGTTCTGAATTGCGCTTGTAGGCAGTGGACGTTCGTAGAGGAATCTGGATCGTCACTGAGGCTCCGCTCTTTGTCCAGAAAGTAACATTGTCAACGGCGCCAATACCGTCATCCTGGACTCCGGTCATCGAGCGGTCGCGCGTAAGATTGACTGACTTTATTTTCACCCTGTCAGATGAGGAACTCCAGCCATCTTCAAAGGAACCACCGCCGACACTCAACAGCCCTGCTTCCCCCTCAAATTCTGTGCCGCCGACTACCGGATTGCCATTGAGATCGACAGCTACCACTATTACTGAAACTTCCTCTTCTCCGTCCGCCAGCATACTAGCAGGGGCGCCGAGAACAGTAAGCAAATAGGGAGTCCACGAATTGTAGAACATCGACGAATCTAAAACCGTTCCTCCTGCCGTCTCGGCATACACCCATACTCTCCCTGAATCATAGGGGCTGGTGTTGCCAGAGAACCAGCGAGTTGTGGCTATTCCCTCGTGCTCAATAGTGCGCAGTTCATGTGACTTCATCGTCCCTTCGCTGGTAGTGAAATACACGACCGTTGAATCGTTCACAGGGTTGTGGAACGTATCGGAAACGACGGCTGTTACATCTAGTCGATTACCCACCGTGAAGAACCACGGTACGTTGAGTTCCTCCGTTCCGATCACAATATGTTTGGGCGGACCGGCAGTGATAAGCACCTGCGTAGCATTGGAAAGGACCGTGTCGGCATAGGCGCGAATTCGAACCGTGCCGCTGATGGTCCCTGAATGGATGGAAACGGAGGCCACACCCTGACCATTGGTGACCGCAGCAAACGGTCCCAGGCCGACATTTGCCAGATGTTCCCCGCCGCCGGGCCCGTCGACAATCACGAAATTGACCGAAAGCCCTTCGGGCACGTTGTTGGCATTGGGGTCAAGACAGACGGCATGAAGCACGGAGCTCTCGATACCACCGGTTTGTTTCACCGACAGGCTCATCGAATCCGACTGCAAAAAGATCGATGCAATCGTAGCGTCCGGCGAAAGCTGCAACGAGACCTCGGCCGAACCGGTAAGCGTATTATCATCTATCGTCACCTTGACATAAACAGTCAGGGCGTCGCTGCCGGCCACGTAATTTACAATTACCGATCCGGTACCGCCACTGGTAACGGCTGTAGACGGGACCAGTCCTATAGCGTCCCACTGGCCGTTGCCGTTGGCATCGAATACAAGACTGTCAATCCCGGAGGACCAGTAGCCGTTACCATCAACGTCGACGAATTTCTCACCCGCCGCAAACTTGAGTAGCGTACCGTCCGGGGCAGGGTTGCCGTCTCCGTCGCGAACAGTGACCACAACCTGTGACGTATCAGTTCCGTTCGCAAGGAGCAGACTCGGCGTTACCGCGATGTCGATATTGTCGCTGCCGGATTGAGATGTCTGTGTAACTGTTATTCCTGCGGTCGACGAAACGGAAGTCCCTTCCATTCCAGCAGTCACAGTTGCAGACCCGCTCTTGGTCGCCGTAAAGACAGCCGCAGCAACACCACTGGCGTCGGTAGTATCCACCGAAGGAGTAAAGAAACCGGCATCTGTTGGCGTAATTGAGAATACTACTATCTGATTGGCCACGCCGCGTCCGCCGCTACTTACTGTAGCCTCAACTACCGACGTTCCGCCGGTAGCAACCGAGTTGGGACTTGCGCTGACCGATATATCGGTGCCTGCGGGCAGGCTGTCTGATTGCGATTTGGAACTACAACCGGCCAGCAGCCACGCTACAAGCGGCAGCACTACCAACGCTGCAGCCAATCTGGTCCTCGTTATCTTATACATGCTGTCTCCTGTCTCCCTATTCTCGTTTCCACATTTGTCGAAGGCTGCCCTACTCGTGCAGACCGTATCACCCACCCAAGGCCAGACCGTCATCGACGATTGTCGGGGTTACAAATATGACCAGGTCGCGTGTTTTCGATTTCTTGTTCGTGAACTTAAAGAGCCTCCCCAACAGAGGAATGTCTTTCAAGAACGGCACACCAACTTCACTGTTCTCCTCGTCTTCAGTAGTCAGCCCGCCGATGACAGCCGTCTCGCCATTGTTGACGATGACGTGAGTTGAAGCGTTACTGGTATTGATAATCACACCGTTCGGATCAAATTGGAATGTCGAACGCTCTGGTTTTAGATTCATGAGAATCCGGTCTTTTGCCGTAATGTGCGGCGTTACCTTCAGGATAGTCCCGACTTCCTCAAACACGATAACTACGTTGCCCGAAGGATCGAACTGCTTGACCGGCACCTTTTGGCCCATCTGTATGCGCGCTTCCTTGTTGTCTATGGTAGTGATTTCCGGGTGCGCGACTATTTTACCCTTGCCGCTCGTTACTATCGCCTCGACGATTGCGTCGGCAGTCCATCCATGCTGCAGTGCCGTTACGGCATATCGCGCTGTTACGTCGGTATTGCGCTTGGTCAGCACCTCTCCCTTTTGTGGGAAGCTGCGTCCGGATTCCGTCGTGTAGGTACCATTGATTATCCACTGCAAACCGATTTCCTCCAAATCGTTGGAGAATATCTCCAGCAACTGCGTCGATATCTTGATCTGTTGCGACGGCTGATCCAGTTCGGCAATGTACATAAGAACATTGTCCATGTTGCCCGGAACTTCCTGGATTACAATCGAGTTTGATTGCGGATCGCTGGTAGCCTTGCCTCGCTCCGTCATGAGCGATTGGACCGTTTCGACCATGTCGTCAGATGTTGAATTCGATATCTTGACAATCTTTGTCTGCAACGGCACTAGATCACGCTGTTCTTTGGCGTGCTTGTTGGACGCAAACTGTTCCTTGCGGTAGGATTCAGCAGGCAAGATCCGGATATAGCCTCCTACTTCGTCAATCACTGACAGATCATAGGTGCGGCCTATGATATCCATCGCCTCGCGCCACTTGACATTCTCCAGCTTGATCGTAACCGTGCCGGAAACTTGTGGCGCAACAACCAGATTGACTCCGCCATAATCGGCGAGGAAAGTCATCACGCTACGGACATCGGCCGCCTGAAACTGTAGATTCTTGATCGGCTCCGACGGGTCGGCCTTTTCATCTGCGATGACCGGCGATATGATCGCGACCATGACCAGCGCTATACCAATTGCCCAAAACGCTCGATGTATCTTGTTCGACATCCTGTACCTGCCTTTCACTAACGCTCTTCAAGATTCAATGCTACGGTACGACTCCAGCCGTACTCAAATATCTGGAAAAAGACGCGATCAGGTTCGACACGCAGGACATATCCCTTGCGCACCTTGTCGCCGGCTTTCATGAAATAGCCGTAACCTTCAGTATCTTCCAGCAGGGCGCGGTTTTTGCGGCCGCCAGCCTCAATGACGCCCACCAGGCGAAGTCCCTCGACATTGGGAATTCGATCCTGAACAAGCGAGTTATCTACTCTTGTCTCATTGATAAGAGTTGCGAATGGATCTCGCCGCTTACGTGATTTATATTTCATTGTCAGCCGCTTAGGAAACTCCGCTACCATCGTGCCTTTGATCTTGTTGGACACGTTCGGCGACCGTCGGAATCGAGAGGTCGAGAGCTTGGATTTGTTGGAACCGCCATCGGCATATGTTTTGGAAGACCCTTTTCCTTTAGCCTTCGTTTTCTTCGTCTTGTTTTTAGCAACCTTGTTCTTGCCCGAATTCGTCTTTTGTTTGACTGCGGACTTCTTATTGCCGGCATTGTTCTTCGGTTTGACGGCAATAGTCACGTTTTTCTCTGCTACAGGCTTTGCCTTGATAGCAACCGACTTGCTCTTACTGTCGGATGCAGTCGCGATGGTCTTGCCCGAACTCTTGACTACCGGCTTTTTCGCCGACTTCTCGCTGACCGAGCTACCGGAAGTCGATGCGACCTCAACCGGCTTGGAAGTTGTCACTGTAGGTACGGACTTCTTGGGCGACGTTTTCGCAACGACTGCCGACTTCGGTGCGGGCTTTGGTGCTGACTTGGACGTCTTTGCTTTCGTGCCCGGAGTGGACTTGGACATGCCCTTATGATCGGCACTTGACACTACCACAACCGGCTTGGAAGTCGTAACTTTCGGTGTCGTAGTTTTTGTCGTTGTTTTGGCTACCGTGGTCGATTTTGTCGATGGTTTCATCGGTGGTTTGGTCGCAGCAGACTTCGCATTGCTGGTTGTCTTTGGCTTGACTGCAAGATTTCCGCTCGACTTGGACACGACAACGCTCTTCGAATGGTCCGCCATTTTGCCCGACGTTTTCTTATCTCCGGACGAGGCTTTGGCCTTGCTACTACTAGTTGCCTTCGAGGACACTTTGGCAGCAGCCACCACGCTCTCGTGCTCCAACTCTCTTCGGACATCCGCCAGTAGTTTGCTGTCCACTGTTGGACCAAGAGGTTCCTTTGAAGGCGCAAGTTTTCTCTTTTGCGCTACAGACTTTGCCACCGTAGTTTTCTTAGCCTGCGTCGAAGGCTTTGTGGCTGGCTTGGCGGTGTGCGACGATTTGTCATGGGTAGCGGTAGACTTACCCGTAACGGGGGCTGTCCCCTGTAGACTGGCCAGACGGTCGTCGTTAAACTCATCATTCACCTGAGCCACCGTCTTTCGCGATTGACTTTTGTGCGAGTCACTCCCTTTGGTCGCCACCACAGGAACAGCATTGGACTTCTGCTTACCAACTACCTTTGCAGTAACAACGTTGCTGGTTGACCATGCGGCAAATGGTGTGCGTCCTTTGTCGGGCACACGGATGACAATAGAATTGTCGTTCGAATTCACCTGGTAGACAGTTTCGCCACCCATATCGAAGACAATCCTGACAATTTTCTCGGGCCGGACTGAATACTGACTAGTACGTATCCCTTTGATTATGGATGACGGCAGCGAAATAAATTCCTTCGCCCCAACCTCATGGGTGGCCGACAAGACATCTACAATAATCCGGTATGGACGACCGTCTTTGGCCACTTCCGTTTGGTGCGTAAACCGGACAACCCCCTTGATGTCTATCCGGGCAACACTGCTCCCGTCGACATAGCTCAACGCGATATTCGTCACCTGGGCCGAGAATGCATGGCCTGCCAGGAGGAAGCAAAGAGCGAACAGGATTACAAAGTAACGTTTCATGGTATGCTACCTCCTACAGGACAAGTTCCTTGATCCGTTCGTCCGCTCTGACGAAATAGGTTGAAAGGTTGAAAGCTGTCGTAATGGTCTCTTTCTTTTGCGTCAGATCAACGTGATCGTCGTCAGCTACAGGCGTATTGGTTATCGCCGTATTGAGCGCCTTGACCGTAAAATCGGACACATTGGTGATGAACGGGAAATTTGAGACGTAGCTCATAAAGGCGCCGACATCATGATATGTTCCGGTCATTTCGATCTGAAACGACGTGATATTGTAAAAGCTTTCCGCAATCACCGGCTGAGGCATAATCCGCTTGATCTTGGTGCCGGTAAGTGACGAGGCCGTATGAAGCTGCACCAAGAACGACGGAATCTGCTTCACTTCCGGAAGCAACGCCTCGATTTCGTGGTAGCGCATCATAAGGCCGTCATACTCCTCACTGAGAGCATCAAGCGATTTCGCCTTGAGTTCGACGTTGCGAAGATTGGTGGTCAGCGTCTCGAATTCCTGGCTTTTCAAATTGATCTGACTTTCGTACCGACTGTACAGGCGAGAATGCCAGAAATAGACCACTATGAAAAACGCCAGAACTCCGAGCGCTATCTTTTGCGTTTTTGCATCCTTGAAGTCCATATTGTCGTTTCCCTAGTTTAGTTTCCTGTGACTGGTTTTCGATTTCCCTGATGAAGAACTCTGACTGGACTGGGCAATGAGACCCCGTAGTTCTTCGTCCGACAGGAAATGAAGATTGCCGGTCAGAACAAAATTGAAGGCGCGATATTCTCCAAACACTGTCTCGTTAGTAGATACTAACTCCACGTCGTCGAAATAGTCGCTGCGCATCATATTGATCATGAAAGCAGCCAGCGCATTGAGAGTGAATGCGTAGCCCTCGACCTCAACCGCCTTGACCGACTTGATGCTGGAGGCCGGGATCGACTGCACTGTCGTATCCTTAGCTGAGGCACCGCCTCCTTTGTCCTTCTTCTCCACAACCTCATTAAACCGACCCAGCCAGACAAACTCCGGGACGTTTCTCGCCATATCTTCCATGACCCGGACCCAGGCCGAACGATGACTGTCCAGACGTTCCACTGCAGCCATTCGATCATTGATCTTGCTGCGTACATCCATCAGGGCATCGACCAGCTTAATGTCCTTTTGCAGCATCGATGCACGCTGGCGGGCACGGTCTATATTGGATTCGAGTTCGCCGAGCTGCCTAACCTGATAGGCGGTAACACCCAGCAGAAGCAAAACCATGACGGCACCCGCCGCCACCATTATCAGCCCGCTTTTGCCGAAAGACAGGCTGAATGATTTCTTGAGATATTCTCTTGGGAGTAAGTTTATTTCTATCATGGTCGCCTACCTCACATTCCGCATCGCCAGCCCGACCGACACCGTCAACAATGGCGCGATCTTCTCCGGCTGGAGATACTGAAAGAGCTCCGGATCGTAGTCGATATTGCGCAGCGGGTTTGCTATCTCAAGGGGTATCGATAACTTGGACTGCAAGAACTCCGGCAGGTAAGGAATCAGCGGCCCGCCACCGGACAAAACCAGCCAATCAACATTATCTACTTTTGCCTGCGACCTGAAGTACGAAAAGGCCATCTCGATACCCGACACCAGTTCATCGGTGGATGATATGATCGTAGCCTTGAGCATATCCTGATCGATCGAATCACCCATCTCGCCCTTGATCGCCTTGTTGGTCAATTCCGGATTGAGGCGGAATTCTTTCTGAATAGCGTTGTACACCTCTCGCGTTCCGGTCGACACGTCACGGGTTGAGTGGTACATGCCGTTCACTAAGTAAGTTATGTTGGTGACATCGTGGCCGATATTAACTAACCCCGTAACCCGGGACGGGTCTACATCGTAGTTGAATTCGTATGCATTATAAATGGCCAGGGCGTCGTCATCGACACATACAGGCCGCAAGCCGCTGTCCTCAATCAACTCCAGATACTGCGAAAGGAACTCCTTGCGCGCAGCCACTAGCAGGACATCCATCTTGTTGATTTCCTCGTCCACATAAACCACGTGGTAATCGAGGTTGACGTCATCGACATCAAAGGGAGCCCGCTGCTCGGTTTCAAAGAGAATAGCCTGCTCGGCTTCAGTTCCGGTCTTTTTGTCGATCGAGAACCGGTCGGTAATAACACCGTGGCCCGATAACGATACGACTACATTCTTGATTGTCGGATCTGTCTGATCGATCAATGACTGAATATTGAATATCACAGCCTCGCGATCGCGAATCTCGTCGGCCACGATTGCTTCCGGAGGCAACTCTCGTATACCTATTGCCGAGACCGAGTGGCTCATTTTGCCATGATCCAGCTTTACCAGTTTGATCGAATTTGCACCGATATCAAGACCGACGGTCGATTTGTTTCTTCTGAATGCCATGTGTCACTCTTCGGCTTTATGGTACAGTGGCTCTTTTCACAAAAATCATGCTATCAGTCATCTATGTCGGCAACATGCCCATTACTTTTAGCAGCTTCCACCGGTATCGACGGTTCGGAGAACACAGTGCCATGTGGCGTTTCTCTTTCTGCCGGTTGCTCCGAGCCAACACAATCTATATCGGTTGAGCGGCCCATTCTCTTTATGTCGAATCAGGGTTCAATCCATCTTATTGTTGATCAACGAAAAGGCCCTGCCACAATGAAGCCAAGCCGGCGTCGCCTGTTTACTCTTGCCTTTTCTTGGAAAGTCTTGTAGAGAGGGTTCCTCTTCGAACCCGCCAGAAGATTCCTGTGGACGGCAACCTCTCCTCGTCCGCCTATTTACATTGACGGGGAAGAATCACTGATTCTGCCGGCCTCCTAAGCTGGAATGGATCCTGCGAACAATGCCGTTTTAGTAGTACTCTGACCAGGTCTGAATTCTGCCGGTAGAGGCCAGAATAGTGTGAACCTGTATTGCCACTAGGTTATCAGTCATAGCCAGAGTGACAATGAGCCCGCTACCGTTCATTCCGACCGACCCGTTGGGCTGAAAAACCATTGCATCCCCAGACATCATCGTGGCCAGATAGGTGAACTCCGGAGGCAGGGTATCTACCGATATGACCGAATCCCCTGCATCGAACGTATAATTAGATTGGGATTGAATGTCCTTATACATTGTGTAAGTCTTGGCGTTGCCGTCGAAGTAGACCCCATACGGCTGCTTCTCCGAAATAGCGTTGGATCGGGCCAATCTGGCCATTGAAATCATGTCCTTATTGGCCGTCCGAAAGTGCAGTCGCTCCCAGGCAACCTGCATTCGTGGAACTGCCATCGCCGACATAATACCGACAACCACCACAGCCGACATCAACTCAATCATCGTGATGCCCCTGCTGAATTTCAGTTTGTTCGTTATATTAGTCATTCGCATGGCCTACCTCTATTATCTCAAGTTTTCGTGGGCGGCAGACCTCCCGGTCTGCCCCATTGCATCAGCCG
>JBHHVC010000078.1:0-11131 GCA_046754125.1 Candidatus Zixiibacteriota bacterium | reverse complement strand
ACTATCGGGTATGACCGGTACTGCCAAGACCGAAGAGGACGCAAGATACCGACCTTTGTCATACAGTGCGGCGAGCAACATGTCAATTCCGTCGGACAAGTTACCCGGTGTGAACGGCCTGTCGACCCGAACAGCGCTGGTTGAATCATCTCCCTCTTGTACTGCCCCAAGAGTGTAGCGCATTCCGGGAGTGACATACACCGTGTCGGCCCGCCGAGTTGCGACTGCATCGACATACCCATTTCGAGACAATAGCGCTTCTACCGAATCAGCGAGGGCAATTCCGTCATACTCGACAGCTAGCCGCCGAGCGTTGCCGCCGATACTCTCAGGCATACCGATAATTGTAGTTCCGTAAACAGTCGCTGCCGCAAGCAGTGCACCGAGTGCGATAAGAACGATCAGTCGCATCATTGGCTAAAACTCCACCACCACTTCGCCACGCGCAACTATGCGCGATGTGCGGTTGTCAGCGTGACGACCGGACAGCGTTAGGTTCAAGCGCATGCCTTCTTTGATACCGCGTCTCAGCGACATCGACCATATGATCCCGCGCGCTCCGTTCCTGTTTTCGGTCAGTTGATACGATGGCATTCCGGAAACGCCGGACAACGATTGCGAGTACAATTCCAACGAACCCCGTAATTGGCCGGTGGCGGCCATCCGCAAGCGCGCCTTGGCCACGACAAAGGCAAGTTTGGATTCTTCTCCCGAATTGGATTCTGCCTGACGATATCCAAATGTCCCTGCTATTTCGTCCCCGCCAATTCGCCTGCCGCCTGTCGCCGATGCCCGGTATCCTTCAGCCTCCCCCGCTGCAGCGAAGTGATTGTCACGATCGTTGTTGAACAGTTCAAGCGACTGCTCAAAAAACAGGCTCTGGTAGCCCTGCCTGAGAGTTAGTCCGTACCGGCGATCATGTCGCCGCGCGGGCAGACCGGTGAGACGTCGAATCTCCAGTTGTTCGGCATAGGCTAAATTAACGGCGTGATAGCCGCCAACCGGAAAAAGACGCAGATCAGAATCATACTGTCGCTGGTAAAACAAGTACGGCTGAGTGTCATCCGCATAGAACGGCAGAAGCCACGCCACAGATCGCTTACCACCGTCGAGTAACTCTTCTTCTATCGCCGAATTGAATCGGACCCGGAACAGGCCAAAGTCTTTTGTCAGGTCGAAGTTCTTTGTTCCCCTGCGAACTCGGGCCTTGTCGGATAGTATCTCTTGTACCTTGATGAAGTTCCCATCCGGATCCGGTAGGAATCGTCCATCTTCCTGAATGAAATCCCCCTGCCCCTGTTCGACCTCAAGATATGAAATCGCCCGGGAATTGCGAGTCTCCTCCGAAATCGTATAGGCGGTGCTCACGGAAAGCTGGCGCTGATGATTACTATACTGCCCCTGGATCCGCACCAGCAGGTTTTGGTCACTTGATTGCGGCTTTGTCAGCCATTGGTACGCGAGATTCGCGCGATAGGACAGGCCGCCATATCTACGGGCAGATGTTGCGGAGAGCCGTTGGCGAGTCAGTTGTTCAACCCAGTCAACTACCAGAGAGTCCTCGACATACAAATCGAATGTAACAGACTCGCTCCGATTGCGAACCGACAGTTGCCCGCGCCCGAATCGTGTCCCCTGCTCTACACCCGAATAAGAATGCCGACGGCGGTCAAGTTCTGCCAGACCGCCAAAACGCCAGCCTGCACCCGCATCAAACGCGAGCGAACCATACAGACGATCGATCCGACCATCGGATTCCACTCCCGACGTGTCAATCGTCGAGCGGACCGACAGGGCGGTCCCCGACAGTTCGACACGGTGCTGCGGTCTCACTTCAAAATGTGCGCCGCCTCGATTTGATTCAAAACGATTATCGTACTGGAGTGTCGAAAAGAAAGGCGTAACACCGAACGCTGCGGCCGGTCGCAACGACAGCACGGCCTCGTAGAATGATTCGTCCGAGATCAGAGGTAAGTCCTCCGGAATGAGATAATGACGGCCAAACTCTGCCTCATATATCCTGTCCAAAGGCCGAAATTCGGCCTCGCGTCGGCGAGTCCGAACCGAAATGCGGTTGGGCTGATCGGTCGTTTTCCAATCATGATGCAGGGTCATTGTGTAGTATAGTCCGTCGTTGTCGCTGTCACCAAGATCGGAGAGCAGGTTGCGATCAAAGCTGCTCTGTTGCAGTTCGGCGTCTACCGATAGGATGCGATTGCGTGTCCCCACGCGCGTGCGAACATACTCGGTCCGTTCAGGGACCGGCAGTCGTGCAACCGGCAGATAGTCACCGTTCCCCCTGCCGACATAGTCATATCTGCCTGCCCCTCGGAACCGATAGTCACCGCTTCCTTCCCCGGCAAACGAAAACTGCAGGCGAAACTGACCGGCGCCCCCGCCTGCCCACACAAATACCGAGTCCGGTAATGAATCGACAACGAGCAGGTAGTCACCTGCGCTGTCCGACACAATGCCGCTTTTGAGAGCATTGTTCACGTTATCGCCAATTGAAGACAATATGGAACGGTCGAAATCGCTCAAGTCAGAGCCTATTGGCTGATCCTTGTCGTCACCGTCGCGCAACCAACTCACCTCTGCGTAAAACGTGGAATCCTCCAAAGCTCCACCCGCACCGGTAGCGAGCAGTTCTTCGCGATACTCGGCAGCTTGAATCTCGTAGTCGATTTCGATCCTGCTGCGACGATCTATAGGATAGGTTACGTTGAATGTCATCTCACCAGTCGGATAATCGATAGTGTAGTCCTGATTAGCCCCGCGCTCAATACGCACACCGTCAACATACACAGTCTCCGAACCGGGGACTACGGCCTGCCTTCCCCCGGACGAACTCAGCCGATACGGCCCCTGGCGACCGTCGATGCCGGCAATGGTCAGACTCGCAAACCTGCCGCGAGGTCGGGCGACCAAAGCGTTCAGTTCCCAACGCCTTCCGCCCAACGCAATAGCTGCTCCCGACACTCGACGGCTGGCCGACGACGACGGGACCAGCCGACCGGGCAGGGTTATATCTCCCATATCTGCGCGCACATTGGGAGAAGTCAGACGCAGATTAATCTTGTCCAGCTCGCCCAAGCGGCTGTCGGAAGTGCCGTAGGTCGGGTTGTACCCGCGATCTGATATCGAGCCGCTGATCTCCACATCACCTGTAATCATGCCGGAGAGGGACAGGTCGAGCGACTGACCAAACTGTGAGCCGCCGACACTCATGGTGGAAAACCGAAATGTCTTGGCCCCACTGATTTCAAATCCGGATGGCTTAGTCTGCACTGGTGCTCTGCTTTCGGGAAATACAAATGGCCTTCTTGCTGTCACGGTTGGTGTCACTTCCGGGAGCAGGCGACCATAGGATAGTTGTACCCACTGGGGAAGCTTCGAATATTTCACAACAAGAGTGTCGGCATCGCCAGTGGTTAGTCGTGAAAGATCGAAGGCTCCTGAGACCCTGTCGAACCGATAGTCGACGTCAGGTTCGAGCCGAACGGAGTTCAGATAGAGAGAATCGGACTGGTAGAACAGAAAATGCGACCCGACATGCAGTCTCTTTGGAATCTCGCTACCAACAAATCTCTCAACTGTACGGGAATACGTAGGCGACAGCGGGAACAGTGCCGCGCATACAAGAACCAGCAGAAGACAGCGTCGACCCTCCATATCCCCCGGCCTATTGGGTCTGGTAGATCACTCGCAACACCAGCAGGCGGTTGTTTCCGGAATCTGAAACAAGAAGTCGCCCGGCAGGGAGAACAATCAAATCGGTCGGGTCGCGTAACATTTGACTGCTTCCGGGGATGGTCGGTCCAGCTGCAAGACGCACAAGGTTCTTGCTATCGAAAAATAGCACTTTCCCTGGGCGTCCGTCCAGCACCCAGAAGAACGTTCTACCAATCGACGCGGCCACCGGCCAGTTCAACTGGTCTGATATGACCTCGCTGTCAAAGTTGCCGTAGCTGTCATATCTTACTATCCGTCCATTTCCGGCATCACACACAGCAAAGTTTCCGCCTTGATCCACGAGCACTTTGTGGGGAGCAGCAAGTTGGTCGCCAGTATATCCGAAGTCACCGACAAATCGATCAAACCTGCCGACGTTATCGAACACCGCGATTCGGTTTTTATCCCTATCTGCTATCCATGTTTCGCCATATTCGGTAAGAGCAATGCCGGCCGGATTGCCGAATTTCAGCGGCGCATCATCGTCGTAAAACTTGATCGCGTCGACATACTCCAGACGACGATTGAATCTGGTAACGCGCCTGTTTCCGTCGTCGCTGACCCACAAGTTCAGTCCGTGGTCGACTACCATGAAGGATGGCCGATTAAGCAGACCGTCCGATGAACCATAGCCACCGATTTCCCGAATCGGCTTTAGCGAAAGGTCAAACATCAGAAGGCGGCTGTTCCCCGCGTCGGCAACATAAATGGCTGTATGGTTGTCTGTGGCCAGCCCGGCAGGACTGCGCAGAACATTGCCAAGAATCTCGCCTTTTATTTCGCGCTCAATGACAAGCCCGATTGGTATCGGATAGTCTGAGCTTTGCTCTGCAACTTGTGTGTCCGGTGTACCGCACGAACAGACAGTCGTGGTCGCCAGAATCGCAGCAATGGCGAGAGTTGTTTTCATGCAAGCTTAGAAGCGGGCCGACAGGCTCAAGCGAACTTCTTGGCGCCGCAGGTCCGGCTCGACTGCCAGGTGATAGCTTGGCGACTGGTTGTGACCAAAAGCTTCTCCTCGATTCTGTCGTCTTGCATGATATACAGCGTCGATCATCGAGACAACCCTGTTAAGCAACAATGCGCCAATCATGAAGTCCGCCCTGCGGTCGGCTTCGCGAGCACGATCTTTCAGATGGCGATAGGCTGCCTGATCCTGCGAAGTTTGCCAGCGCCAATGATTGGCCGCGTTGTCGGCAAAATAGGGTCGATCCGGATCGCTGACCCGTCCTCTTGCGTTGTAATCATCGGTGTCCTGATAAAAGCCAACCATGTCGAAAAAGAAATCATCTTTACTACTTAGGTCGGCGTTCGCTTTATCGGCGGCAAAGCGTATAAAGTCGTTTTCCCTCCAGTTAGCATAGGTCCCGAATGAGGCTAGTCCAATCCAGCCGATTGCCTCGGCAGCGAAGAAGAACTTTGCACGCGTTTTGTGGCCAAGATAATACTCACCCCAGCCGGGCAAAATGGCCGAGTAGAGCAGCGCGCGCCTCAAAGATTTCCTGCTGCCTGTTGCCATCCTTGCGCCAAAGCCGGAGCCGACATCCGCAAAGCTAGTTGCGGGCATTTCCACCTGCCTAGTCACGAGCTCCTGTTTCATCAAGAGCTGAACCGGCTGGTCTACAGGCTCAACAGCTGAGGCTGTTGCCACAGACATCCCGAAAAGTAAGGCTGCTAAATAACCTGAGCGCGACATAATTCCACCTAGAACTTGTATGAAAACTGTACGTATGGCGTGTCGCCGGGCGACGAAATAGACCGCAGTCTTGCATTCACCCTGACAGATGAAAAACTGGGATCCCCGGACGACATCTGCTTGTTGATGCGACGCGTTGTCAAGAGCGCCTCAAAGGCCGAGGTCAGATGGTTTACCATTGACACAAAGAACATCTTGGTCGCGTGATCATATTGAATGTCGGCATCGTGGCGACGGTCTTCGTAGGCCAGTCGGCGAGCAGTGTAGGGCGTTGTTTCCGGCGTCTTGACGGGATGCGGTCGCCACCCGTTGGCTGTGTCTGACCACACAGTGTCGCCTAGTTTCGCATCATCCCACCCCCAGGAAAACTGATCGTATTTGCCGGTCATTTCATAGTATTGTTGTGTGGGGCTGTCGGGGAGGTGGTGGCTGGCTTCTGTCTCGGTAACTGAATCGTCATCGCGCGTCCCGTATGCAAAAAACAGGTATTCTTCATATCTATCCTGCGACCAGTGATCACGATTAAATTGTTCAAACTCGGCTGTTATATCATCCCCCTTGGAATCAAAGTTGCGGTTGAGAATCCATGCGGCAGCCTCAACTCCTATGAAAAGAAACGGTTTGACTCTGCTCCCGTAATAGTACTGCCCCAGCCCCGGCACTGCAAGTGACAGAACGAAAGCCTTGAAAGGCGATTTGCGGCCTATTGGTTCACTGATGAACACTGGCTCACCAGCCTTTGACTCACTCTGCACTAGTAAAGCATCATTGTCGGCAGAAGAAGCCAGATCGTATCGAATCAATTGTTGCTGAAGATCGAACGAAAGAGCCGAGGATTGCGATGATTGTCTGGCGGCGACTGTACCGCCGAGCAAGAGGACACCAAGAATCGGAGCGGCCATGTAGTGAGTTCGGTTAAACATATACATCTCTCATCTTAGAACGGCGATATCGGTAAATGCGTTCGCCATGTGATCACCATAGTCTACTTCAATGCGGCACCTGTAAACTCCGGGGGTAACGGTCTGACAGTCCCACTGTACGTCGTGATCAAGCCCGCCGGATGTTGCACCGTCCAGTTGAGTAATTCTCTGTCCGGTCATATCGTAAACTGTCACAGTAACTTTGGCAGCGTCCGAATTCAGATAATAGCGAATGCTTGTACGCCCGTCCAATACAGGATTGGGGTAATTGTAGAATGTGGACTCGTCGAACTGCGATGCCGCCAAGCCGACTGTTCGCAAGGGTCCATCGAAGTTGAAGCTGCCAGAGGGATCGGAACCACCCATCGGCCAGAATGTTTTGTTGGAATCATAGTCGACATCCCACGCATAGAACCACCCGTCTGCTCCCAGATATCCCAGCTTGCCCCCGATTGAATCGGAGGCCAGAACGCACGATCCTGCGCCAATTTCTCCGGCCGACAGAGGGAAGCCGTAGGTAGGGCCGTTGCCAAACGAGTAGACATTTCCGGCCAGAGTGGGGAAAACAATCTCCGGCGAGCCGCCCTTCTCTATTTCAGCCACGACAGGCGACACAATCACGAAATCATTGGGATAACGGTCATTAATCTCAACGGGATAATCCGACAGTAGAGTCAACTCCCGGTTAAAGGCATAGATTGAGTTGATGCCGCCAATAACTACTTCGGGGTAGCCGTCATCGTTGATATCAGCAGCAACCGGGTTGGTCGTGATTTGAAAGCCTGATTCTGTTTGCGCAAGGACCGAAAACTGAGGCGGGGCCGTTGTTGTGTCGACGCTCACATAGAGAACATCCCCGTCCTCGGAAAAAACTACAATTTCAGGGATAGAATTTCGGTCGAGATCGACAGCGATGGGACCGAAGTTGTATCTGCCTACCACTTCAAGTGAGTCGACGCTCGATTCGGTAATGACGTAGAGACGGGTACTCAGAGAACCTGTCTCACCGAGGGAATCGCCTGCCGCCAGAACGAGCTTGTCACCGAGCCGACAGATGCCGTAGTACTCTTCGTTCGGCAGCGTAACTATGGGCGCTGATGAAGTGGGCGGGGTTTGCCAACGGTAGATATTTCCTTCGTCGTCGAGGACGTACAGGATGTCACCGAACGACATGGCGATTGGAGTACCGCTGGTAAAGGGACCGGCTGCAAGATCAGCCTGACCATCGCTGTTGCTGTCGGCCAGACGGTAGATCAGCAGACGACCTGAGCCGCCTGAAATAGCCACACCCACCGCAACGAACTTCGATGAATCGCTCCAGCCGAAATCACCGGTGACGGGGCCGGCAAAAATGGGGTCCCGTGCCTGAGCATACAGAGGCACAGCGCTCGCGCGACCGGGATGGACAGAGGCAATGGCAGTGTCATAGTCCAGCGGGCAAGTCGGACAGGGGAAGTTCTTTAGTAGAAAGTTTTCGCCCGACATTGTAAAGGCCAACAGCCGGGAGCCGGAGGCGATAATGTACTCTTTGTTGCCGTCGCGGTCGAGGTCGTCAACTATCGGGGAAAGGCCGAGAGTGGGTGAGCCGGCGCGCACCGGGAAACCGTCGGACAGCCACTCAGTTTCAACGTTGAATGTTATGACCGAGTCGAGCCTTTGCGGAATGCCATCGACTGAGACAACTTGACGGCTAATATCCGTAATGAGAATGTGCGTATTGTTGCCGGAGTTGTCGATAGCCGGAGGGTTAGTGTTTGGAGTGAGCGACGAATTGCGGTCCTCGCGGTACATATCCTCGGCTCGTCCAAACCCGGACCGATACGTCCCGCCGAAATGGACCTGTCCGTCGCCCTCGACTATTGTGAGAAAGCGATCGACCAACGCGCCTCGGTAATCGATAGGCCAGTTTACTTTGTTGTCCTCGAAATTGGGAATACCGTTGCCGTCGTAGTCCAGACCGAGCACGCGCTCATCGACGTGGTAAATAAGCACACCCGACCCCGGCATCAGGTGGTCAAACTCACTAGTAAGCTCTCTTGTATCTGTGCGGGCCGGACCCATGAATACGGATGTGGCTGAATCCTGGCGGGCCCCCGTTTCGGTGCCATCAATGTCGATTAGACGATTCTCGATAAGGTAGTATTCTTTTTCTGTGACAGGCACTCGCGCGATCTGAATCCCGTCAGTGAGCACTTCGGCAGCCACCAGACGAATATCCGATCCTTTGCGAAAGTCGGTCACGGGAGCAAAGCCCAGAAAGGCTCGCGACCAGGCACAGGGATAAAGCGGCAACACACCAAATGTCTTGCCAACTGTGAAGAGACTGAAATCGATGCCGGTGCCGAAGCCGTTGTTGTCCATGAGAGCAAAGTCCCCGAGCTGACTAAGGAAACCAAGCGTGCTGTACAAGTCGGGAAGGCCGAGTTGGTGTCCGAACTCGTGAGCCATGACTGCATTAAGGGCCACAGCGCGATTGTCCTGGCTGGCCGCTTCCGGCATGAGCAGGGCTGTGCGAACTTGATGGGTACGATTGTCGACCCAGACGGTATCGTCCGATACAAACGAGATGAAGCCTGTGAACAGGTCGTTGCATGTCGATGGAAAGCCGATATCGTTTTGCTGGTCGGAGCCGGCATGAAATAGAAACAGTGCGTCGTATTGAGAGAAGTCGATCTGGGGAGAGGTCGTGTCGGCCAGGCGTACGGCATCGGTGAAGTAACGTTCCAGACCGGCCACCACTGAGTCGATCCATTCATCTCCCGGTATCTCATCACGACAGGCTCCGTAGGCAGACATAGGCTGTGGCAACTGGTAGGCGGAATCGATTCCCGGCGGGAAAATATCCCAGTCGAGGGTCACCTTGCCATTGGAGACGGTCTCCCAGTAGTAGCTCAATGACTTCATGTGTTGATTGAAGTAAAGGGAGTCATGTGGCGGGGGGTCAACAAAATGGCCGTACTTGTTAAAGAAGGCTGCTGAGTCGTGCGAGCGATCCATCAGACCGTTGCCAGTCGTTGTGGGGTCGTCAGGAGATTCCAGTTGAAAATCGAAGCGAAGAACAAGGCAACGAATGGTAGTATCAAAGGCGGCAGCCAATGGCTCCAGCGGAAGTGACCAGGGTCGTTTTCGCTGTAGCGGTAGTTGGATTGTTTGGGAGAGCGACCGGGTCAGGCAGCGGTAGTGGACACGGTTTTCGCGGCCTTCGGTTGGCTCGGGAGATTTGTCTCCCGATAGTAGCTTATCACCTGCGGCGACCGGAGCGGCCGCCGCAAGGCTCATGACGAAAACGCTATTGATACAAAACAGTTGAAACCTGTTGTTCACTTTTTCCTCTTGCCAAATCCTATGGCAAAAACGACATCGAGACCCTCAATGTGTTGGCCAGTGGCGAACTGGTGCCGCTGGGGATATAGGCAAAATCAAACTTGAGCAGATTGGCCGGAGAGATTCCCGCGCCAAAGGTCGGCGATTTGATCTTGCCCTCTTCATCAAAGATGTATCCAGCTCGCACCGCAAAGATGTTTGCATACATAAACTCGGCGCCGCCATTGTATACGACCTGCTTGATCTCTTCGCTGACTCCGTCATTGAGGCCGACGAGCAACTTGTTAACCTCTGCCGTTGTCAGCAGATAGTAATAGTCTGATTGCAACAGTTTGTAAGAGAACCCAAGACCGAGGTTTCGCGGTAGCGGGTCTGACTGCGCGGCGTTGATATAGGTCATATTGGGACCAAGGTTAGTGACGGCCATGCCGAATTTCAGGCGATCAGTGGCGAGATACATCAGGCCCAGATCGACTCCAAAGCCTGTGGAGGTGCCCTTGCCCTTTTCGCTGCCGGCCCCCTGGTCGGACAGCTTCGAGTAGATGATCTTGGCAGTAATACCGCCCTTTAGTTTATTGGTCAGCGATGTTCCGTAGGAACCGGCTACGGCCACATCGAACGACTCGAAGGTCCCGACAGGTGTTGGGTCGTTCTTGGTTCTGGTAATTGTGCCATAGCTGATGAAGGACGTGCTCAGGCCGAATGTCCCGAGATCGCCGATACCGAAGACACCACTCAGGTAAGCGTAGTAGAGATCATCAGCCAGGTCGGGGAGCCATTTGACGTACATCATCGACAACTCGGAACGACCAGTAGCGCGTACCACGATGCGGCTGCTTCCGCCGAACCACAGTTCGCCATTGACGTTCTGGATGTCAACGGCGTTGGCGTATTGCATTCCACCCAGCGGAACACGATTGAAGACCTGTCCGTCAAACATGAAAAGCCCATCTCCGGTTGCGAAGTAAGTGGCTTCCTGATGCGACATGATTTTGAATGTGTGGGCGGCGGCAGGATTTCTGTACACTTTCAACATCTCGCCAGCAACAAGCGGGGCACCGTCTAAATCGTTGATATCGACCAGCGCCGATTTGTAGGCTGCAAGGTGATCAGGATTGGATTCTCCTTTGAGGGCGGCGATATCGTCGAGTGTTTGGCCTTCCTCTACTACGTGATCCTTGTAGCCGGGGACGCTCCAGCCGCTTTGGGAGAACCGAAGTACACCGTACTCAGTGCCTACCCAGAGTGTGTTTCCGCGAGCGTGGATGGTCGTTACTTTTCCTTTGAATCCTGCCAGGTATGGCACGCGGATTTTGTTACCTGGCTCAAGGGAGTAAGCCTGTGGAACGTCAACGCTTTGGGCAACTCCAGCGATGCCCGATTCGCCGGTTGCCGGAGTAATCGATTCCGGATAAGCCTCAGTTCCTGTCTCTCCAAGAGCTTCTTCGGTAGCAAT
>JBHHVC010000077.1:0-11138 GCA_046754125.1 Candidatus Zixiibacteriota bacterium | reverse complement strand
CTCGCCAGTCCGTAAATCGACCCGGTCAGTCGTCCAGATTCCGTTTGACCGCCCCAATCGGGAACTATACCTTGATAGTCCGGCCGCACACATGCAGTCGGAAAACGGACCAGTTAAGACAAAGGAGCTTGCTGATAATGAGAGACATGGTACTACGGCTGTTGCCGGAAATAGAAGAAATGGACGATGCCTCGCTCAAGGACAAAACAATCGCCTGCTGGGAAGAGGCAATTAAGTTTCGGGGCTGGACCGAGGAGTTGCTCAGAAACATGCCGTTTACCCTGTTAGCCAAGAACTGTAAGATTACATTCATCGACCATGTGCGGACAGTCTGCCTTATGTGTATAGCATGCGACTACGTTCTCAGCAGTATCCATGGTGACCAGAAGACAAAGATCAATCGCGATTTCCTCATAGCCGGGGCCTTGCTCGCAGATGTAGGCAAACTTCTGGAATATGACATTGTCGACGGCAAGCCCGTTAAATCGGACTTTGGCAAGCATATTCGCCACCCCTTTTCAGGTGTCGGGCTGGCCTTTAAGCACGGTCTGCCGTCGGAAGTCATGCATGTCATCGCGACACATTCCAAGGAAGGGGCTGGCGAAAAGAGGTTTCCGGAGAGTATCATCTTTCACCACTGCGATTTCATCGATTTTGATCTCGTCAAGGAAGCGTAACCCCAGTGCTGCAGAACCTCGTTGAAAAAATCGCGCAGAAGTATGCGCTCACACTGCCCGACGATCATATTGTAAGGTCGGGTGACTACCTGTCGATTCAACCGGCCCACGTAATGACTCACGACAACAGCGGTGCGGTTATACCAAAGTTCGTATCGATAGGCGCTACCCATGTTCACAATCCACGTCAGCCTGTCTTTACGCTCGACCATAATGTACAGGATAAGAGCGAGGCCAACCTCGCCAAGTATGCTCGAATCGAAGCGTTTGCCAAAGAGCACAGCATTGACTTTTACCCTGCCGGACGTGGCATCGGCCATCAGATTATGTGCGAAGAAGGATACGCTTATCCAAGTACGATGGTTGTTGCATCGGACAGTCATTCAAATATGTACGGCGGACTTGGCTGCCTGGGCACACCGATAGTCCGTACCGATGCCGCCGCAATCTGGGCCACCGGGCGTACCTGGTGGCAGGTCCCACCAGTCGCTCGCTGCAAACTACGAGGCAGACTCCGTCCGGGAGTAACCGGCAAGGATGTTATCGTGACACTGTGCGGCTATTTCAACAAGGACGAGGTGCTCAACCACGCAATCGAATTCACCGGCGATGGCATTGCCGCTCTCTCCCTTGATGACCGGCTGACTATCGCTAACATGACAACCGAGTGGGGCGCGCTGGTCGGATTGTTCCCAATCGATAGCGTGACAATCGACTGGCTCAGTAAGCGAATTGCATTCATAGAAAAACGAGGACTCTCGGGCGTATCATCAGATACTGACAGCACCGACGGGTCTCATCCCCGAATGAACAGGCAGCGTCTTGATAAACTGCAGGATAATTTGTGTGTCGCGGACGACAACGCTGTCTACGCTAAGGAATTGACTCTCGAACTCGACAGCGTTGTTCCACATGTATCCGGGCCGAATCATGTGAAAGTAATGACTCCCGTTAGCCAAATGCGGAAGACGCGCAAGCGTATCCACAAGGCATATCTTGTTTCGTGTGTGAACAGTCGTGTTGAGGACATCGCGGAAGCTGCACAAGTTGTAAAAGGCAGTCAAGTCGCCGCCGGAGTCGAGTTCTACGTTGCGGCGGCTTCGAGCGAAGTGCAGGCAGAAAGTGAGCGGCGCGGCGACTGGCAAGCGCTGCTCGACGCCGGGGCGATAGGGCTACCGGCCGGGTGCGGTCCGTGTATCGGCATGGGTAAAGGCCTATTGGGCGACCACGAAGTCGGCATCTCGGCCACCAATCGCAATTTCAAGGGAAGGATGGGATCTCCGACCGCCGAGGCCTATCTTGGATCACCCGCTGTTGTGGGGGCATCGGCCATCGCCGGGTATATTGATATGCCGATCGATTTCGACGACACTTCTCCGGTCGGTTCAATTCATGTGTTGTCCCCAAAATCCGAGAAAAGCACGACAACACCGATTATTGATGGCTTTCCTGAGCAAATCGTCGGAGAACTCATCTACTGTTATCAGGACAATCTGAACACCGACGGAATCTACCCCGGTAAGTACACCTACAAGGATGACATGACTCCAGAACAACAAGCCGAGGTGGCGATGGAAAACTATGATACGGAGTTTCAGTCTCTGGCCCGCGAAGGCGATATCCTTGTCGGAGGATTCAATTTCGGCACCGGCTCGTCGCGCGAGCAGGCAGCAACGGCATTGATGCACAAAGGCATTCGCGTAGTGCTGACCGGCTCGTTTTCTGAGACGTACAAACGCAACGCGCTGAACAACGGCTTTCTTGCTATCGAGGCGCCGCAGTTGGTAGCGCATTTGAAGGAACGATGCGGAACGGATTCGTTGACGGTGCGTACGGGGTTACAGGCCGCTATCGATTTTGCAAAGGCCGCGATCACCGTCGAAGGCAAGACCTATGCTATCCCCCAGGTAGGGCTGGCTGCACAAGAGCTTGTTGTCGCTGGCGGGCTAGAAAGCTGGGTACGGGAGCGACTGTAAGTCATGCCCGGTTGGTGGGTTGCAGACCTCACGGTCTGCCCTATGACATTAGCAGGGTGTAGCACTGGTGAATAGACGATGACAAGTGTAGAATATTTCCGAGAATCCCTATGACTGAATTCTCGAGAAGGACAGGAGGTATCGTATGCGATCAAGCCGACAGTTCCTACGAATTTTGATCATTGCTATTCTTCCCTTGTTGAGTATTACAGCTGCTGGTACAGAACTGAGGCAATGCAGCAACCAAGAGTGCCTCAAGTTTGCCGTCTCTGACATCTGGCTGTTTTGTCCATACTGTGGAACGAAGCTCGCTACCGTAGTGGCCGATACCACAGACGCACTGAAGGGTCGCGATCTGTTCATCGGCAACATGTACAAGAATGCAGATAACGGCTTTCAAATTGAGATACCCAATGATAACTGGTCTTTCATTCAGCCCGGCAAAGCGTTGGAGGATCTCCATACAGATGCGTCTATCGGTCTGAAATCGACTGATGATGCGTATTGTATTGTTGTTGTCGAGCGGATGCCTGCGGTTGACGTGCAGAGCTACTGCCAGCTAATCACACCTGAACTTGAAAACAAGGTTCTCGTATCTCAACGCCAACTACAACTAGATGACAAGGAAGCTCTTTCGCTAATATGGGTTGGAGAATTGTCAGATGTATCATTTCACATTTACAATACGGTGGTCAAGCATGATGAATTGTTCTTTCAAATTGTTAGCTGGATGTCTGGCGGCAATGACAACGACGAATTGAAAGCCGAGATTGAAGCTATAGTTAGTAGCTTCAGGTTAATAGAATAGTGCGAAGTAGAGCAATATCTGCCAAAGAAAGCAATTCCTCTTGACTAATAACTATTCACCAACCCAGCACAGATGGAAATTGACGCAGAGTAGTACTTGATCATCAAACGAACGGAACTGATTAATGGAAAAGACTCTATCTCGCCAGATGGCCGAATTCGCAGTCGGTCTCAAATATGACGACCTGCCCGACAATGTCGTGCACGAAGTGAAACGCTACCTGTATGACTCGGTTGGGTGCGCTTTCGGCGGCTACCACACCAAAGATGTCAATATCCTGCGTGATCTCTATTCTGGTATGGGCGGCCAAGAAGAAGCAACGCTGTTCGCATTTGGCGATAAGCTGCCGATTATCAACGCCACTCTTGTCAATTCGCTGATGATCCGGGCGCTCGATTTCAACGATATTTATTGGAAAGAAGACCCGTCGCATCCGTCCGATATTATCCCTGCCGCGTTGACGGTCGGCGAGATGGTTGATGCCTCGATGAAAGAGGTTATCGTCGCTATCGTACTTGCCTATGAATTCGAGCAGAGGATGTGCGAGTTCGCGGTCCCGGGTGTACGTGAACGAAAATGGCACCATGCCACCCTGACCCAATTCGTTTCTCCCATCGTTGCCGGGAAAGTGCTTGGCCTGACTGTCGATCAGATGGTCAACGCGATCGGTGTTTCCGGTTGTCACAATCATACAATCGGTTGTCCGACCGCTGGTAAGTTGACCATGATGAAGAATACTGTTGACCCGATGGCCGTACAATCCGGTGTGCTGGCGGCGCTCATGGCCCGGAAGGGATACAGCGGCACTGAGGCAGTGATTGAGGGCAAGGAAGGGTTCAAAGATTGTTTTGGGAATTCATGGGATGACGACAAGCTTGTCGGTGGACTGGGGCAATCGTACAAGATTCTCGAGTGCTCAATGAAGGCCTTTCCCACCGAAGCGCTGACCCATACGCATATCTCCGCCGTGCTGAAAGTTGTGACAGAGAACAACATCACCAGCGAACAAATCGAACGGGTGACTGTAACGACAATCGCCCGTGCCTGTGATATCCTGTTCGATCAGCACAAGTATCGTCCGGCTTCACGCGAGACAGCCGACCACTCGTTGCCCTACTGTATCGCGGTTGCTTTGGTCGACCACCAGATAACTACGCAGTCGTTCAGCGATGAAAAACTCAAGGACAAACGAATCTGGGCGGTGATTGACAAAATTAAAGGCGTGGCCTCACAGGAGTTTGAGGAGATGTTCCCGGCCAAACAGCCGTCAAAGGTCGTTGTGCGAACGACCGACGGCAAAGAATATTCCGAGTATTTGGAATACCCAAAAGGTGATCCGCGCGAGCCTATGACAATGGACGATCTTGAAGCGAAGTTCAACGCTCTGTCATCCGAATTACTCTCAGGCGATCGTCAGAAGATAATGCGCGATGACATCTTTGCATGCGATGGCATTTCTGCCCGAGAATTCATGGGTAAAGTTGTGGTATAGCATGATACTGCATGCTTTCGACCGCCTCACCCCATAAACGGGTATCTATAGTCTTTGGGAGGCACGAAGTTCTCTTTGATCACTCGCGGTGATGTCCAGCGCAGCATGTTCTGAATTCCCCCGGCCTTGTCATTGGTACCCGATGCCCGCCCGCCGCCAAATGGCTGCTGCCCGACCACTGCACCGGTCGGTTTGTCGTTGATATAGAAGTTACCCGCTGCGTTGCGCAGCGTTCGCTCGGCCAAGTCGATCGCCTTACGGTCGATAGCAAAGATAGCCCCGGTCAGCGCATACGGCGATGTCTGGTCGCACAGGTGCAGCGTTCTGGCATACTCGTCGTCTTTGTACACATATACCGTCATCACCGGGCCGAATATCTCTTCCTCAATCAACTTGTTGTGCGGATCGGTTGAAACAACGAGTGTTGGTTTGATGAAATAGCCTTTTGATTTGTCGTACTGCCCGCCAACAAGAATCTCGCAATCGTCGCAGGTCTTTGCATAATCGATGAACGCAGTGATTGAGTCGAAAGCCGATTCGTCAATAACGGCGTTCACAAAAGTCGCATGATCTTCCGGGTCGCCCATCTTGAGTTCGCCAATCTGAGTGATCAGCATCTGCTTAATCTGTGGCCAGAGTGACTCAGGTAGATAACAGCGCGACGCCGCCGAGCATTTTTGACCTTGGAACTCATAACTGCCGCGCACTATGGCTGTCACCAATTCGTCGACATTGCACGAATTGTGGGCAACAATAAAGTCCTTCCCCCCTGTCTCGCCGACAATGCGGGGATATGTCCTGTAGTTGCCAATATTGTCGCCGACCGTCCGCCACATAGTCTGGAAAGTCGCAGTTGACCCGGTGAAGTGAATCCCGGCAAGGTTGGGGTTGCGCAGCACGGCATCACCAATGTCTGAGCCACGAGCAAAGATCATGTTCACAACGCCGCCCGGTAGCCCCGCCTCGCGCAGAATCTGCATGAGAAAATGCGAGGTGTAAGCGGCAGTCGATGCCGGCTTCCAGACGGCGACATTGCCCATCATGGCCGGTGCGGTCGGAAGGTTGCCATTAATCGACACGAAATTGAATGGCGTTACCGCAAAGACAAATCCCTCAAGCGGACGATGATCGATCCGGTCCCAGATCATGGGAGCGCTGCCGGGCTGAATGTCATAAATCTGCTGCATGTAATATGCGTTGAATCGCCAAAAATCGACCAACTCACAAACAGCATCGATTTCCGCCTGAAAGACATTCTTGGAATGCGCCAGCATAGTGGCGGCATTCACAACGTGCCGGTAAGGTCCCGCCAGCAGATCAGCAGCTTTCAGAAAAATAGCGGCACGATGATTCCAGGGAAAATGCGCCCATGTTGTTTGCGACTTGACAGCACTGTCGATTGCCGACTTCACTTCGTCGGCCCCTCCCTGATAGTAGTGACCCAGCGTCAATGAATGATTGTGCGGCGATTTTATCTCGATCTTCTTGTCGGTGACAACGTCATTGCCGTCGATTACCATTGGAATGTCGAGCGGACCCTCCTTCAATTGTTGAAGTGCCTGCATTAGTGCTTTGTGGTCGTCCGATCCGGGAGCGTAGCTGTGAATCGGCTCATTGACTGGCATCGGAACGCGAAAGTTACTCATCTCTATTTTCTCCTGAACGGGACATGCTCGTTACCTGCCTGTCGCCGTTCTTGTTGTTGTAGTTGTCTTCATTTCGAGAGGATATTATACGGTCAAAAATTGCCACTGGCAAGAATGCGAGGACGAAAGGAAATCAACCCTTGCTTTCGCCTCTAATTCAGTCTATTCTTGCCATAACGAAACCATCCTTGACCTGCTCAAAGCGAAAGGAGTCGGCCCATGCCAGTCCCTGTAAGATTCGATGTACCACAATTCAGAGCAAACCTGTTACTTGCACTCATGGTGATGACATTATCCGGAGGCTGTGGCTCTGATGACCCGGCAGGCCCAACCGGAGGAAATGGGGGTTCGACCGCTGTTTACGATCTCTACGTCGACGCGGCGACCGGGAGTGACAGCAACGATGGCGCCAAACAGACACCGTTTAAGACTATCACACATGCAATGACTGTGGCTAGCGCCGGTGATTCGGTCAAGGTTCTTCCGGGCACATATGATGCAGCGTTGGGCGAATCATTTCCCATTCACATCACTGACAGTGTCGCCCTGATCGGTGACGAACCCAATCGCGGAAACGGCGCGTCGCAGACGGTCATAAGAGGACACGGGCCGACATCCTCCTCATATACGGCCGCAATCGTTAGCGGCCAGAGTTCGCTGGTGGCCGGCTTCATGATCAGGGCCGATATCGACACCACAAGAAGATTTGGGGTATTCGGAGATAGTGTCGACTTCAAACTGACCAACAACAGTTTCGACTCGACCTATGGCGGCGTACATCTGCAGGGTACAGGGAACGTTGTAGTAAAGGGCAACCTCTTTTCGACCACGCCCTACGGCATTCACAGTTTCTGCCGAGGCTTTGCGACCATTCAGGATAATGAGTTCCCGGGTGGTTCATTGCCAATAGACATTCATACAATGAGTGAAGGAGATGCGCTTGTCCGCGGCAATCGGATCTCTGCGGGAAAGCAGGTGGCCATTCAGATTCAGAATGGATCTCCCCTAATCGACAGCAATACTATCTCCGGATCATACGATTCAGTCTACGGTGCACTCCTGTTTCAGTTTATCTCTTCCTCAAAAGTCAGAGACAATCATTTTGACATTGGTAACGGGGCCTGCGTATCTGTCGCAGGCACAACTACACCTGATCTTGGCACAGCAACCGACCCCGGCGGAAACGTCTTCACCGGCGCCAGTGGCATTGCGATTCAGCATACTGGCAGCGACACAGTGATGGCGATCGGCAACACATGGCACTCGACTACACCTGTCTGTGGTGCGGATATCGTCGCCGACAGCGGTGGTGTGGTTATCTGGGGAAGCGACCCGGCCGAGCGGTGTCCATAATGGAGTTAAGGCAGCCGGAGCCAGCCCTCCTGCCGCTATAGCGATAGACAAGACATACTCTCAGGGCGGCAGCCGTTCTATTGAGGTTTCGCCAAAAGTGCTCTCCCGCTGCCACGCCCGCCGCAAAGCCCTGCGGTAGTGCCAGAAAGCAGTTGCAAAAAAGAGCTTTTTGGTTATGTTATCCTACACAGTGCAAACGGCCCCGGCGGGGCTAGTCGTCGGGAAAGTACCAACAAGAAACAAAGGAAGTCACTATGAGCAAGCCATCTCATGCCCTGACATTGGTCGTGGTCTGTCTGGCCCTGACCATTCCGACCGCCTCTGCGGATGTCCCGCAACTCGTTAATTACCAGGGACGTCTGACCAACTCCCTCGGCAACCCGGTCGACACTACGATCGACATGACATTTACCATCTACGACGCCCTCTCGCTTGGAAATGCTGTCTGGAGCGAGACACAGGCGCCGGTAGTCGTAAGAAACGGCCTGTTCGGTGTTTTGCTGGGTTCGGTTACTCAGCTTTTGGACACGGTATTCAATGATACCTCCCGCTACCTTGGGATCGCCATTGGCGCCGATCCGGAAATGGCTCCGCGAACTCGTCTGGTAACAGCCGTACATGCCTACCGCGTATCGACAGTCGACGGTGCTTCTGGTGGGAATATCCGAACCAAAGTATCGATTGGGCCGGGACATACCAATACCGGCGTGAACGCCTTTGTTGCGGGCAGCAACAACACGGCAAGTGGTAATAAGGCGGTAGTTTCAGGGGGATACTTTAACCAGGCTACCGGTGACTGGTCAGCAATTGGCGGTGGAGATCATAATACAGCTTCGGACGACTACACCACAGTCAGTGGGGGAGATTCCAACGATGCGACTCGTAGTGAAGCAACCGTAGGGGGCGGTGTGAATAATCTGGCAAGCGGATTCACGAGTACTATCGCCGGAGGAGATAACAACGAGGCCAGTGCCACACATTCAACTGTGTCAGGAGGTCTCTACAACAAGGCGACGTCTCTTAGGGCAACAATCGGCGGAGGATCTTATAACCGTGCGCGAGGCAGCTACTCTGTCGTTGCGGGGGGTGGCGGCCCCATTCAGGCCGACTCCAACCTGGCCGGTGGTGACTGGTCATCGGTGGGTGGAGGCAGGGCAAACATAGCCTCTGATACCGCTGCGGTCGTCGCTGGCGGAGCGAATAACCATGCGAGCGGGAAGTACTCGGTCGTTGGCGGAGGCGGAGGCCCAGCCACAACCGACTCAAACTTAGCCGGCGCTGACTGGTCAGCAGTAGGCGGGGGGCGAGCGAACAGCGCTTCGGGAACTCACTCAACAGTCAGTGGAGGCGAGAGCAATATCGCCAGCGCGTCCTGGGCTACAGTCGGTGGCGGCGATCGCAACGTAGCCAGCGAATTGGACGCAACTGTAGCTGGCGGAGGTACCAATCTTGCCAATGCCGCCGGGGCTACTGTCGGTGGTGGTGCCGCAAATACTGCCTCGGGCCAGTTATCAACTGTCCCTGGCGGAACCCTGAACTCCGCAGCGGGCACCTACGCATTCGCGGCCGGCAACCGCGCCAAGGCGAACCACTTCGGCAGCGTTGTCATCTCAGCAACGGCTTTTGATTCAGTGCGTTCAGGCGGAAACTCGCAAATGGTCCTCCGTGCCGATGGCGGTCTCTACCTTACCAACATTGCCGAGCTGGCGCCCTATGACAACACAAATCTGCTGACCACCCGCGGTGGAGCTTTCTTAAGCAGCAACGGGACTGACTGGACCAACGCCTCGGACGAAAACCTCAAGGAAAACTTCACAGAGGTCGATTCTGAGCAACTGCTTGAAAAGATCGCCGAGCTGCCAATCAGCCAGTGGAACTACAAGTCTGAAAGCAACGAAGTCACTCATATCGGCCCCACAGCGCAGGATTTCCATGAGTTATTTGGTTTGGGAAGTGACAGCGTGTCGATATCGACGATCGACCCGTCCGGGATTGCCCTGGCCGCGATTAAGGCGCTCACTGAAAGAAACGGCATATTAGCCGAGGAGTTGAAACAACTGCGTAAACGCCTTGACGATCTGGAACAGACTGCAATTCGTTAAGTGACTAGATTAAGGGGACTGACGAACATCCAGGCGGAATCCGTTGGGATTCCGCCCACCGACTGAATGCATGCAGTATAGCAGCCAGCTATACGGCAGCAGCCCCACAGGCCCATCGTGACAATTACGTATGGCTACGGACACGCGACCAGAATTGGCGCGACGCCAAAGAGCCAGTCGACCACAAAGGTCAGATCAACAATGTCAGGCAACTCGCTGCCATCACCATTGACATCCGATTCTTCCGGACAAGGGATTGATGGAGTCACACCGAACAGATAATCTACGACAGTGGTGAGGTCGACAATATCGAGATCTACGCCGTCGCCGTTGATGTCACCTCGGTTTCCACGACAACAGTTCGGACCGACAACATATCGATAGACTGTCGACGGCGGATTGGGCGGGTCGAATCGGCTCAGGCCCGAATCATTTGCTACAAACAGGTAATACTCCACCATCGAGGACTCCGGTTGGGGCGGGATGACAGCTCCATACAGGCCGTCACCGGCAGCACCGTCGTAGTGGTTGCCGTCGTCAAACATGGCAATCGTGTCCGGAACGTTGCCGACGCTGAAGATCAAATCGGTCACAACAACAGGAATTGTATCTGTGATGGTGACAGTGACGACAACCGAATCCGGCATAGCGGGATCGGCTGGGTAGTGTCTGGTGCCCGAGATACTAATCGGATACAGTTCGATCATGCCGCCGGGCGTAAGATCATGACCGGCCAGTCCCGGGTAATCGGATGCAAACCGGTAGCATCGAAACACGTTGTTTGCCGAAGGCTGCTCACCCTGTACCATAAGTCCGGTGGACGATAAAGGGCTGACATAATCCCACACAATCTGTCCAGCCGCAGTCACCTCGAAGAAGTGGCCCTGTGGCCCGCTACAAATCAAAGTGTTCCCGTTGGCCAGGCGCTGAGCGCCGGAGATGGCATGGGCAAAAAAATCCGGAGGATTTGCAGCCTGCCAGGTCCATGCAAGAGTGGCTGGCCCGTAGGCACTATCCGCAGGCGGATGAGGAAAGAGACCGTTGCTGTCCGTCGGCGGGACAATTTCGTCGACCGAGGAGTAAT
>JBHHVC010000076.1:0-11148 GCA_046754125.1 Candidatus Zixiibacteriota bacterium | reverse complement strand
GTCACAGGATGGTCTCGACGCGTAGTTGATCCCGATTTCATCCAGAGTAAAACAGGCCTGCCGGAAGCAACCGGTCAGGCCTCTTTTTTTCTATGCGATTTACCATATGTCCGTATTATACATGCACGAATGATCAAAGGAATACGAGTTAGCGGCATCCTGCTTGTCCTCCGGACTGTCGGTGGACTTCTGGCGGCTATGTTGTTATGGTCCGGTTTGCGCTTTGCGTGGGCCCAGCCAGATAGAATGCCCGCCGTTTTGTCTGGCGCAATTGATTCTATCGCCGCTACCGGAACAGCGCACATGACCCATCTGGCGGCCGGCGTGGCGCTGCTCGGCGCATACGTTTTCTACCTCACGATTGAGATTCTCCGCGCAAGCCAGACCGCACCTCGACAGACTGATCGCCACGTCAGGCAGGGGAGTATCCATCGCATCCTGTGGCGACTGGTCATGATACTGACAGCCGCTGTAATCATAAGTGGCGCGGGATTGTATGCTGGTGTACCGCCGGGCCTGAAATGGCAGCACATTTTCCAGGTTCTCCACTTCTGGGCAACGATTCCATTGATTGTCATAGCCTCTTTTGCTGTCGTAGCATCAGCGTCGCGAACGCTGCACAGGAACGTTACGCAACCAAAACGCTGGCCAGTAGGGACCATCAGGTTAAGCGGAGTCGCTCTGGCTCTCGCTCTGAGTGTGGTCACAGCTTTCGGGGCGTATACGTTATTCACTCGTCCCGTTGAATTGCTATGCAAAATGACAGGCCACAACATTATTGTTGATGGTCGCGCATTTGAAATAGAATGGGCAGGCGCAAGCGAAGTGACAATTCCTGTACGTGGAGGGTTCAACTTCTTCAACGGACTGACTTCTGTAACAGTCAAGGCGTTGCGAAGTCGCCGTGCCATCTATTTTCTTGTACAGTGGCACGATCCTGATCGTTCGGCCAACCGCCACTTGATCAAAACAGGCGCTGGTTGGGTGGAGGAAAGAACAGACATGCTCGGTCCGCTGGGCGAAGGCACATTCGCCGAGGACGAACTTGCCATTTCGTTTCACACCGAGCCAGGAGGATGCACTGCCACTTGCCATTTCAAGAGGAATAATATGCCCAACCCGCACAAGACTAAGGGCGACACGGCAGACATCTGGCGATGGAGGTCGGTCAGCACAGATCCTGTGGGCCAGGCAGAAGATGGCTGGTGGGATGGCAAACCCGATCCCCTGACCGGTGGCCAACACGTCGACAACAAGGCTGGCGGAGGATATTTCTTGAATCTCAATGATGATTGGATGCAACCCTATCTGTTGCCGTCACACTGGGCGATCAGAGACTTCATCGATGTTGGATCTTCAGAGGCTGTGCCCTACCTTGCCGAGAGCGATGGATACGCTGTGGGTGATCGCATCCCCGCGGTGCTTGTGTCGAAAGCATACGGAGACGTGGGAGATGTGGTCGCGTGCGGTCGCTGGGTGGGCGGACTCTGGACAGTCGAGTTCAGTCGGCGTATTTCGACCGGATCAGATTTCGATGTCTCTTTCAACCAATCCTATTACCTCGGCATCGCGCCGTTCAATAATGCCGATAAAAAACACGCCTATCACCTGCGGCCAATTCACCTGGTGCTGGAGTGAAACATTAGTTGTATGTGTAGCCAGCAGACCTCCCGATCTGCTGCTTGACATCAGAAACTTTTGAGCGGCAGACGAGACATCCGCCGCTCACGAGAGCTTGAGTAATGTATTTGCCATGCGCCCCAATCCAAAGCTAGCCGCTCTCTACTCTTTGCGGCCAATTGCTGCAAATACACGATGTGGAACCGCTAAAGGATTACCGGGAAATCGTTCGGCCAGCATAGCGGCATGTTCTGTATCGAACACCGCAACCTGCTTCTCATTCAGACTGGCAGCAATCCCCGAACTGGCTCGAACCCGCCCGCGCCATGCAGCATGAGTATAGGGAACGTCGACATCGAATGAAAATGTCTCAATCCGGGCAAATCCGGCAATCTGTATATCGCGAGGCCATAGAGGATAAATACCGGGGCTGCCGTGCATTTTCCATCCGGTGTTGTGGGCCATTATCAGTCGCTCGGTTGCCTCAACAACATTGCCGGGCAATGGGAGCCAGTCGAAGTGGCAAATAGCCAGACTACCACCATTAACAAGCATCCGAAATGTCTGCTCGGCTGCACGCGAACGATCAAACCAATGCCAGCACTGACCGGCGGTTATGACGTCAAAACTGTCGTCGTCAAATCCTGGCTCCTCTGCAGTAGTAACCCGGTATTCGATAGCGACGCCATACTGTTCGCCAAGACATTTCGCTTGAGCTATCATTTCGGCAGAACGATCGATAGCGGTGACCTCGCACCCTCGCCGGGCAAAACCATGCGCAAGTGTGCCCGTGCCGCAACCAAGATCGAGCAGCTTTTGTCCCTTGATGCCTACACCGTAAGAGGGCAGCCGCTCAAATAGTTCATCAGGAAAACCTGCGCGATGTTGGCTGTAGTCTTCGGCTGTTTTGCCAAAGTCAACGGGCATTGTTTCTCTGCTCTTATGGTTGGTCAATGGCGTACTCTCACGGTTTCTTCTTTTCGGTTGAGCTCATTAGTTTACTGCGATGTTCCCGAAACATCTCGATGTATTCGGCGAGGCGAGTCTCCCTGCCGACTTGTCGGGGGTGATAGTATCGACTCCCGGCCAGTTTGTCAGGAAAGTACTCCTGATCGGTGATCCCGCCTTCATACTCATGTGCATACTGGTAGTCTTTGCCGTAGCCAAGTGATTTCATCAGCTTGGTTGGCGCGTTCCTGATACACAGAGGCACAGGCAGCGAGCCATGTTCAGATGCATCCTCTTGTGCTTTCGAAAAGGCAATATAGACTGAGTTGCTCTTCGGCGCACAGGCCATATAGATAACAGCCTGTGCAATGGCCAACTCCCCTTCGGGTGAGCCGAGAAAATGAAAGGCATCGCGGGCATTGACAGTCAGAGTCAGGGCGTAGGGATCGGCCAGCCCGATATCCTCGGTGGCAAAACGAACCAGTCGGCGTATGATGTACATCGGTTCTTCCCCGCCTGCCAGCATTCGGGCCAGCCAGTACAGAGCGGCATCCGGATCGCCTCCACGAATCGTCTTGTGCAGAGCTGATATTAGGTTGTAGTGCTCTTCGCCGGTCTTGTCGTAAACAAGCATACGCTCTTGCACAACCTGCTGTAACTGTTCGAAAGTCAGAGTGCTGTCGCTTCCGGAAAAGTCGGCAACTGATTCCAGTAGCGATAACGCTCGCCTGCCATCGCCGTCGGCGATTTCAACAAGGGCTGCTACGAAATCGTCATCGACTGATAGATGCATTGCGCCCAATCCCAGAGTATTTTCGCTCAGGGCGCGCCTTACAAGTTTTGCCAGATCGTCGGGTAGCAGTCGCTCGAGTACATAGACACGCATCCGCGACAATAGTGCGGAAATAACCTCGAATGACGGATTCTCGGTAGTTGCTCCGATCAGCACGACCTCGCCAGATTCGACGTAGGGCAGGAAGGCATCCTGCTGCGCCTTGTTGAAGCGATGAATTTCGTCGACAAATACGTAAGTGCGCCGCCCGGACATTTCGTAATAGTTGCCTGCCTTTGAAATGACCTGTTTGACTTCTTTGATACTCGATGTCACTGCCGGAAAGCGAACGAATTGACCGTGAGTGGATTTGGCAATCAACTCGGCCAGGGTTGTCTTGCCAGTTCCCGGCGGGCCCCAGAAAATCAGTGAACCTACCGCGTCGCGTTCAATAGCCTCTCGCAAAGGTTGACCGGGGCCTACTATTTTTATCTGCCCGACAAACTCATCAAATGAGTTGGGGCGCATTCGATCAGCCAGCGGTTTGAGTGCTGCTCGATCAGCAGATAAACCGTCAGCTGATTTGCGCGTAAACAGGTCCATCATTGTAGTATACACACCGTCTATATCTGGTACAATCACTTCCTGCATATGCCCCCATTCGTAATCGTCAGTCACTGCCTGACAATAACTTATCTTTTCAATTCGTAGCGAACAGGCCCAAATTCGTAGCATTTGCCCCCTGATTCGTAGAGATTGGGGGGGGATTCGTAGCCAATCGACGGCAATTCGAAATTTCGCCGAAATCAAGCCAAACCGTCTTTGTCGTTCCAATCGCATCACACACTTTTTCGCACTGCAATTGCTTATCGTCCATCGCATTGCAAATCACATCGCTCCGACAAGGTCAGTTTGGCACGGAAGTTGACTATACGCGTGACAACGGCCCGATTCAGATTGAAACTGGACGAGAGTGGAAAAGAATTGACCTGAACAGAGAAGGCCGGGCAGGAGGTGATGCGATTGTTTTTTACTAGGATTTTGGGTGAACGTAATGATTTATTAACACACTAACTGGAGGATGGAGAAAGTGAAAATCACACTGACAAAGCATTTGCTCGTAGTGGGGGCTCTTGTTATGCTCATTGGTACAATCGGTGCCTGTAAGAATCCGATTGATTACATTGGCCATTACGATGCCGATCGCAACTGCATAAGAGGAGGACATCCTGAGTGTGTAGTGGGATCAATGCCACAACAATAAGATCAGGGAGCTCATTCTGATCGATCTATACATTGCAGAATAGGGTGAGGCAATAGCGGGTCCGGCCTGGTCGGCGGGACCCGCGAAAAGGCAGTTGCCAAGTCAGACGTAACAACATATCAAGAATGGTACTCATTATGATAAGATCTGCTCTCATGATATTTGTGTTCCTGCTCTGCTCACAAGCAGTCAACGGAGCAACAGTTATAGTAGAAAGAACTGATACGCTCCTACTTGATCAGGCCGATCGAAACCGCGAGAAAGAAAGCTTTGAACACAGAGTCGGAGCATACCATGATTCGGATATGACCTTAGTCGGTACCATTACCGGGCTGTATTCCAAGCGGGCGGGAGAGCCGTCCTGGCACAAAGCGATCAACTGTGAACCCCAGGGCGCAACGTGGTGGGACGATCTTGACAAGACTCGAAAACACGGCTCTATCTATTATCCGACTCATTTGTGGCGAATCTCACAGCATGATGATATTGACGTGTACGACAGTCGAATGCACATCTTATGCAGTGTTGATCCGTGGCCGGGTGGCGCCCGCCCAATACTCAGAGAGGATTTCGAGAAAGCTACTAAGAATATGTTTTTTTCAGAGATAAGTCGGTACTTCGGCGGCTATCTTGTAGGCATCCTGACCTCAAAAAACGAAATGGTGGTTGCATCTGTTGACGACAGGATGGATTACAAAGCTGTCTTCAAGTGCCCGATGACTTTGACTCGGAAACTTGATTCGGTTGCATGGGGTATCCATGACCTCCGGCCTGCTTTTAGCGAGAGCGACAGCACCATCTGGATTTCATTCCATGCTTACAACTACATCTACATCGTGGATATGTCCGGTTCCCTGCTCGATAGTGTCCACGTTAGTGCGCCGGATTTCCTCCCGCCCGGGCGGATGCTATCTCGTATCAAATCGAGGGCGGTCGTGCGCGAATGGAAATCGAGGTATACGCCTGTGCAATCGTTCTCTTATGTGCAGCCCGGTTATTTCTTCCTTCAATATCGGACCGGCTGGGAGAGACTGGAAAACGATTCGATTCCTCTCAATGGTACTCTCGCATGGTCCGCTGGCCGCCAGCCTGCGATGATTGACATAGATAAGCGCTGGCAGGTAGCGGGTACCGGACCCCACGGAAATGTCATTTTTGCCGAGTATCTTGTAAGCGATGGTCAGCTTGAAGGTATCGTATTGCACATAGGGAGGATCAAGCCATGAAGACGAACGTCAGGTTCTTTGCCTTTGGCGTTGTCGGCTTTCTGCTTGTCGTGTCTGTTATTGGCACTGTTTCTATAAAACGGACAAATGCTTCTATCAGGTCAGCCTACCACACAGCATTTCACGACTTCTTGTCAACATCCACCAGTCCCGACAGCAGGCATTTTGTCATTTACCTTGACGTCAAAGCGTGCCTGTCCTGTATCGAAGATATGTCCGCCTGGAAGAAATTAGAGGAAAAGCTGCCGGAATGCGGATGCACGTTTTCTCTTTGGGCGCCACGAGCCGATTCACAAGACGTCGCAGTTGCTATGGCTTTAGAGGGCTTGAGCACGCCTGTAAGAGTCCTCGACAGCGATGCGCTGGGGAGTTTGTCGTGGACAAATATCAAAACACCGGCGAAAGTTCTGCTTGACGACGATGGTCATCTTGTCGAGTTTATCCGCTGGTTTCCCAATCCAGATGAGGCAAGGAAGCGTATGGAGCAGTTGCTTGAGAGAGTATGTCGGGAAAGGACAGAATCATGACACGCCATTTGCTGATAACCGCTATTGCGTTTTTCTGGCTTCTTTCCGGATGCGCTCTGATCCATCGCCAAAAAGCCTACACGATCAAGCTAAAGAAAGATAAGCTCGAACAGTTGGCAGGGCAGCTCACAAATGCCAGTCCATCATATTTCAACCATTCCTATACCACTGTTGTGCTGGTCGATTCCCGTGCCTGCGGAATGGGAATTGCCGAAACCAAATGGTGGTCGAAGTGGCAACAGCATATGGATGACAACGGTATTGGGTTTGTGTTGGTTACGTCTCCGACTGACTCAATGGACCTCGTCGTGGTTGCCGAGTTAGACAGCGTTTCTGCCCCTGTTCTCGTGCTACCTTCGTACGAGCATGATCTTGAAGGCATGGGCTATCCTCGCAACGGTGTACCTTTACATATTCTCATAGACTCAAATGCGGCCGTCCTGGGGTATTGGGCTCCGCAGTATGAGTTTATTGGACCGAATAAGTTTGTGTTTGCAATTGATTCGCTGGTCAATTCCTCTTCACGGTGAACGCCGCGGGACTGTTCCCAATAAATAGGAGATTGGGCATGGCCCGCTCTGGCCGCATACTCACCCCCATGCTTGTAATGGTTAGCTGTTGACTGACACTGACTTATGGCTGCCTCAAAGTGTCCCCTCCCTGCCACCCTGTGCCATTGCAGCTTAGCCCGTGACGACAGTCGATCCGGGTGGTGGGGCATAAACCAGAGCCGGGATTCAATTGAGGCTGGTCTGTTTTCACCAAAGAAGTAATTGTTTGACATTGACGTACAGGCTGATCATAATTGCGGCATGGATAATTCAGCTCAAAAAAGCCCTCACCATTTTCACATACCGGTTATGGGCACCGGATTCAGTATTGATACGCCTCTGAAAGTGGCGAAATACGGTATCTCGTCAGCAGTATCGCTGGCGGACGATGTTCTCATAGAGCAGATGAGGAAGTACCACTGCAAAAGGCTTGGTCTGCAGTACCTGGAAATACCCGAGGGGGACGAAAACGCCCGGGCAAACCGTGTCACAGCTTATCTGGACCTTCTGGATGAGTTGGTCTGCGATCAGGTTAGGGCGCTTCAGTCCTCGCCATTTGAGCCGGGAAGCGAGATTACACGCTACTTCGAGATGCTTCCTGACTCGCCACTTAAGGATTCCTATTCCGACATGCTCAATGTCTCAGATCCGGCAGAAAAGGTCAGGCTACAGGATGTTCTGCGCCGCAAGGCAGTGCCCGGCAGCATCGACGTGAACATCATGACCAAGCTGGACCGCGACATTTACCGGAACGGGACCAAGCTATCTGCGGAGTTTTCTGATGCTATGGCCGCGTTGCGAGGTTTCGCCAAAAGCTCGTTGCGATCATCTATCATCTTCTCAGCTGGGATAAACACACGCCTTTTTGGTTACCTCGCAAAATTTGATGATTTCTTCCCGGATGACAACGGCACTCTTCGCAAGGAAATCGTTCTGAAAGTGAGTGACTACCGTTCGGCTATTATTCAGGGCAAGTATCTGGCCAAGAGAGGGCTGTGGGTTTCAGAATACAGGATCGAATCCGGACTGAATTGTGGAGGCCACGCCTTCGCAACCGAGGGATCCTTGATGGGCCCCATATTGGACGAGTTTGGGCGCAAGAAGCCGGAATTGATCGATAATCTTCACAAAGTATACAATAGGGCGCTTGCCGGTATGAAACGCGCCATGGTTCAGTCACCACTCGAGGTACTAATCACGGTACAAGGTGGAATAGGCACTGCCGATGAAAACAAGTTCCTCCTTGAGCATTACGGAGTCGATTGCACAGGCTGGGGAACGCCCTTCCTGCTGGTGCCGGAAGTTACAAACGTTGACGATGTTCACTTGAAAAAGCTATTAGCAGCCGGTGACAGCGATGTATACCTGAGCGACCGCTCGCCCCTTGGTGTCCCTTTCTGGAGCCTGCGCGACACAGCGAGCGAGGAAACCCGCCAGCGGCGGGTCAGTGCGAATAAGCCTGGCAGTCCATGTCCGAAAGGTTTCCTGGTATCCAACACCGAATTTACTAACGTTCCCATCTGTCAGGCGTCGCGAACCTTCCAGAGGCGAAAGCTTAAGCAAATCGCGGAGAATGACAAATCACCACAACTTGACTCCAGGACGAACAGTGTTCTCGCCAAATCCTGTATTTGCCATGACTTGGCCGGCAATGCAACATTGAAGCTTGGTATAGATAAAGACGCGCGCCCGGCTGTTTGCTGCGGCCCCAATATTGTCAACTTTGCCAAAGTTGCGACACTGGAGGAAATGGTTGGTCATATCTACGGACGACTGTCTCTTTTGACCGCTTCCGACCGTCCGCACATGTTCATCACGGAATTATCACTCTATGTTGATTGCCTGCGTCAAGAACTTCAGAAGACGTCGGATGGGTTGTTGAGCAAGACAGCCAAGTGCTTCCTTGATTTCAAATACAATCTGAATACCGCTATCGAATACTATCGGGGCCTTGCTGAACAATTCAGCCTTGAACACAGGGAACGGTTTCTACAAGACCTCGACGCTTTGTTCGAGGAGATAGAAAGGGTTCTCCCTGAGTTGCCTACTGCGGTGTCCCTTGGAACCATTTCGTAGTTGAGCATTCCCTGCATTCGTAATCGTTAGTTGCTGCTTGACAACAACTTGTCTTTTCGATTCGTAGCGAACTGACCCAAATTCGTAGCGTTTGATCCTTAATTCGTAGAGAATTGACGACAATTCGTAATTTCCCCGAAATGCCGCCAAACCATTGTTGCTGTTCAAGTCGCATCGTATACTTTTTCGCACCGTAGTTGTCTATCATACATCGCATTGCAAATTGCGTTGCACCGATGCGGTCAACTTGGCACGAAAGTTGACTACACTTGTTGCAGCGGACTGACATAGGTCAATAAAAGAGCCTTGGCTCCTTTTCGAGAGTGCCCCGCCTTACCGGGTCCGACGCGATTAGAGAGCGCGTGGTCGCTGTCGGGTCCGGGCGGCGGAGCACAAACGGGAGCAGATGAACAGTGAATGCAGTTACCGCCCGGGATCAGACAGGCACAACTGCTCAGAGAAAGGGATATGCTTATGAGGTGATAAGAGTTCAATCGCATTCGGGCGGGGCAAAACCCGAAAGTATTTTGAACTTGAGAATTGATTTAAGAAGGAGTAAGTTATGACCTATAGGAAAAACGCAAAACGGGTCTTTTCGGCTATGTTAGTTGTATGCCTCTTGAATTGTACCGTAGGATGTGATCGTTGGGGGAGTGTCACCTCTCATTCATCAGGCAAATCAGACAATATGTCTTTGACATCAATAGAAAATGAAGTTCTCCATCCGGGTGATGTGAGGCGTTTTGTTCTTGATGATGGGACGATAGCGCGAGTAGTTTCGCAAGAAGTGAGAGGAGACGTAATCTCTATTGCCATGGAGTGGGATCTGGGACACGGGAATCGTGTCATCCGACAAGTTACTATTAGTACATCACTTATGAGCGTCCGCGTCCTGGACCACGAAAACAGGTTTCGCTTTGCGTATTCTATGGACTATTCGGCTGACGCTAGGCGCCTTATTTACACGGCTTGGACTTCCAGCGACAGCCTCAGTGTTGATTATCGAGAAGGTGGATTAGCCGCATCCTATAATCTCAACGGACACGCAGTCGATATGCATTTCGCGTCAATGGATGATGTGTCGCGAGCTCAGTCGCTCTACGAATCAACTGCGACAACTGAAACAGGAACCCTATCTACGGAGGACCTGATTCTGTACTCGCAGTACGAAGCGGTTGACGATTTACTGAGAAGTCAACCGGCTCTTGCTCAGGATTGTGACACCCGAATTACAAGCCAACTCATGACAAATGAGGAATTCGTAGGGTTTGTTGTTTCACTCATAGATGCACAAGCACTGAGTAACCTTGCATGCGATATAGCCGGGATAGCATCACTATCGTGCTTTTTCCCTGCGGCCGTCCTTCTGTGCGTGCCAGCACTCGGAATTACTACGGCATGCGGCATAGCAGGCATTATGACGGCTATCCTGTACGATTGACAAAGAGAATCCTAAATGTAGTTGGAGGATTGGGATTTGATAGCTTTACTCTTCATCCATTTGATCGCTGTAGCGACGGCTATCTTTTTCGAGATCAAGGCCTACCGTCGGCGCAACAAGGACAAACCGTATTTCAGCTTCAGCAACCCGTTTAGTCCTTTTCGGTACCGGGAGTGGTTCAGCCCGTCGGGCTATCGGTACTTTCTGACCGCGAAATACTGCTGGCTGATCGCGGCTGTCTCCACGTCGGTCTACTGGCTGTCGAGATAATCGTCATGGGAGGCGCAAGACGTGCCTCCCTCGTATTTGCGAAGGAGTGTGTGTTGGTGACTAGGCCGTTATACGAGCGGATGGTACGCATCAGAGTTGTCGGTTGGACGTGTTGATGTCCTTTCCACCAAGATCAATGAGGACGGCAGGGGAATGACCTTCGACCTTGACGTGTTTTTCGATGAATATGCGGCCGATCGGCGAGTATTAATTACAGGAAAGGAGACAGTATGGAAGTGCTGATCTCAATTATCGGTGCCGTATCCACGATTGCCGGAATGGTGCTGCGGAGAATGGCCCTAAGGTACCGGACAGAACTTGGAATGACTATCCGCTGGTACCACGTCAAATACTGGTTTATGCCGTGGGCCATCACCGACCTGCTGACTCCAAAGGGAATCAGATGCCACGTAACATCGGTTGCGCTCATTATGGCTGGTCTGGCGCTTTATG
>JBHHVC010000075.1:0-11329 GCA_046754125.1 Candidatus Zixiibacteriota bacterium | reverse complement strand
GCCCGCCCTTTCGATGGCCAACCTGGTAGCTTCATCCGCACCTCCGGTCGACGGGATTTTTCACTCGAGCCACCTGAGAAGACGCTACTTGACTTACTTGCGATGGCAGGATCAAAAACGCTGGCCATCGGCAAGATAAACGACCTGTTCACCGGACGGGGAGTGGCATCGCGAGTCAAAACAGCCAACAATGACGAAGTGATGCAGGCGGTTATGGATGCAGTTTCCAACGACAACGACCACGCCTTGATTTTTGCCAACTGTGTGGACTTTGACGAAAAGTGGGGACACCGCAACGACGAAGTAAGTTTTGCCTCTGGGCTAGAGCGGTTCGATCAGATGTTAAGCGAGCTGTTACCGTTGCTGCGTAAGGATGATTTGTTGGTCATTACTGCCGATCATGGTTGCGACCCGACCATCAAAAGCTCTACCGATCATTCTCGGGAATATGTGCCATTGTTGGTGTATGGCCGTGCGATCAGGACCGGAGTGGACCTTGGTACGCGAGAGACCTTCGCCGACCTCGGCGCCACACTCACCGACTGGTTAGGCGTTACAGCCCCGGGAAGCGGTTCAACATTCTGCAATCTGATTGTTCCGGGAAGAAACCGATGACACGCGACGAACACTCTGACCTTCACCGGTATTTCGATCATGCGGCTCTCAAGCCGGAGGTCACAGAGCAACAAATCATCCGTCTTTGCGCCGAGGCAAGGCGTTTTGGCTTCTTCGCGGTAGCTGTTAACCCGGTCTGGGTGACGACCGCGCACAAAGAGTGCACTGGCAGTTCAGTGCAGGTACTGTCAGTTTCGGGTTTTCCACTCGGGGCAGCGCGAACCGATGTGAAGGTCATCGAGGCCGTAAAAGCGGTTTCCGATGGGGCAAGCGAGATTGACATGGTTGCCAATATCGGATGGCTGGTCGATGGCCAAACGAAGAAGGCCGAGGAAGAAATTGCAGAGGTTCGCAGCAACCTGCCATTCAACGTTATCCTCAAAGTGATCATCGAGGCGGGCAAATTACAAGAGCAGCAACAACTTGAGGCAACGAAGGCCGTTTTGGGCGGGGGTGCCCAGTTTGTCAAGACGTGCACGGGCTTTTTTGGTGGTGCGACTGTCGAGCAAGTGCGTACGCTTCGCAGGGCGGCCGGACAAAACCTTGGAGTGAAGGCTTCCGGGGGGATTCGAACATTGCAACAGTGTCAGGACCTGATCGATGCAGGGGCTGACAGACTCGGTTCTTCGGCCAGCGCAGACATTATGAAAGAACTGGCTGCCAAGTGTCCTGGCGCCTGAATACAAAGGAAGGCATTGCGTTGGCGGGTTTTTTTTGTATTTTTCTCTCCAGATGACTGCTGACAAGACCTCAGGACCGCGTCCGTTTTTGGGTATGCACTTCAAATGCTGCAATGTGTATACGCGCATACACCTAAACCGCAAGCGAACAGCTTTTGTTGGCTGGTGTCCCAAGTGTTCGGTGCAGGTGCAGGTACGAGTATCGCGCGACGGTTCCAAAACGAAGTTCTTTTCAGCAGGTTGAATGGCCACCTGATATGCCACTGATAAAGTCAAAGATCGTGATTGTCCCGCTCGGCGAAGTCGATTTCATGCTCGTTAACAGGCTGGCCGCCGATATCGGACCGGTCTTTAACCGATCGATCGACATTCTAAAAGGAATGAAAATGCCTGAGGAGGCATTCAATGTTGTGCGGAATCAATATTATTCGACCGTTATTCTGGCCAAAATCGAGCGTACCAAGGCCAACAGCAGGGAGAAAGTGATTGCGGTTTGCGAAGAAGATTTGTATCTGCCTGACAGGAATTCAATCCTGGGAGATGCAGATGTTCTCAGTGGAACCGCAATTGTGTCACTTTTTCAGGTAAGACAGGAGTTCTACGGTCTACCGGAGGATGAAGCGAAGGTGTATCCGCGTATGTTCAAGGAAGCTGTCCATCAGGGAGCGCACCTGTTTGATCTGTCCGAATGCCGCAATTCAAGATGTGTAAACTACTACAGCCAGATGATGCTCGATATTGACAGCAAGGGGCACAAGTTTTGCGACATCTGCAGCAGGCGACTGACGACTCTGGTGTAATGTGACAGCAGAATCGCTACAACTGGAACGCCGATGAACGTCGATCAGGTCGTTGACTTCCTTCGCTCCGATGCGAAGTTTCAGAGCAATATCGTTCACTGGAAGAGCTATCCGAAACGAGACGCCCAGTTCGCCGATTTTCCCGAGTGGGTCGATCCGAGGCTGGTCGAGTCACTGAGTGGTCGGGGAGTCCGGCGACTCTACACCCACCAGCGCGATGCTGTCGAGTCAATCAACAAAGGCAACGACACAGTTGTTGTAACTCCAACCTCTTCGGGCAAGACGCTCTGTTTCAACCTGCCGGTTTTGAACCGGATCATTCAAAAGGGAAACTCGCGTGCGCTTTATCTGTTCCCTACAAAAGCACTCGCTCAGGATCAACTTGCTGAGTTGTATGCCCTGATCCAGGATACCGATGTTGATGTCAAGACATATACGTTCGATGGCGATACGCCTCAAACAGCACGCAGGCTGATCCGGTCTGCTGGGCATATTGTCATCTCCAATCCGGACATGCTCCATGCCGGGATATTGCCGCATCACACTAAGTGGATCAAGCTTTTTGAGAACCTGGAATTTGTGGTTCTTGACGAGGTCCATCACTACCGTGGGGTTTTTGGATCGCACTTGGCTAATGTCATCAGGCGGTTGAAGCGAATTTGCCGATTCTATGGCTCCGATCCGCAGTTCATTTGCTGCTCCGCTACAATTGCCAACCCGGTCGAACTTACAGAACGAATAATCGGTAAGCCCGTAACATTGATTGACAATAACAGCGCTCCGACAGGTGTGAGGCATTTCTTGATATACAATCCTCCACTGATCAATGAACAACTCGGTATCCGCAAGTCGGCCACCAACGAGGCGGCCAGGCTGGCCGCCAGTTTCCTTCGCCACCGGATTCAGACAATCGTGTTTGCCCGCTATCGACTCCATGTGGAAGTGCTGCTCACCAATCTAAGGCGTAAACTCGGCGGTGATTTCGGTCGGGGGATAAGAATCGAAGGGTATCGGGGCGGTTATCTGCCGAACGAGCGTCGTCGTATCGAGCGAGGACTTCGCGATGGATCGATTCACGGAGTGATATCAACAAACGCGCTGGAACTTGGGATTGATATAGGCAGCCTCGATGTGTCCATAATCGTCGGTTATCCGGGATCAATCTCATCACTGCGACAACAGGCCGGTCGGGCCGGGCGTCGAAGCGGGACGGCCCTGACCATTATGGTAGCCAACTCGGGGGCGATCAATCAGTTCTTATGCAATCAACCGGAGTATGTTTTCGATCGGAATGCCGAAGCGGGAATTATCGATCCGGATAATTTGATAATCCGTACCAATCATCTCAAGTGCGCAACATTTGAGTTGCCGTTTGATCAACAGGAAACTGCTCTGGCTGACGGGACAGATGAAATCCTCTCATATCTGGCCAATAACAACGTCCTGCGCAAGAGCAATGGTCGGTATCACTGGTCGTCCGAAATCTATCCCGCCCAGGAAGTGTCATTGCGAACGGCATCGCCCGACAATTTTGTGATTTTGAACGAATCAAATCGTCATGAGGTGATAGGCGAAGTCGACTACTTTTCTGCACCGATCTTTCTTCATCCGGACGCAATCTATTTGCACTCAGCCAGGCAGTTCCAGGTTACTCATCTGGATTGGGAGGGGAAGAAAGCAATCGTAAAGGCAGTGAAGGTCGACTACTACACCGATGCCGAAACTAAGTCCGACCTGAAAGTCCTTTCGGTCAGTAGTGATGCGGTTGATGGAGAAGCAACTGTTAGCTGGGGCGAGGTTACAGTTACCAATGTGACAGTTCTTTTCAAGAAGATCAAATTTGACACGCGGGAAAACGTTGGGTCCGGTAAACTCGATCTGCCGGAGTTGGAAATGCACACCTGTTCCTTCTGGTATGCCTTTCCCTCTGATGTCAACGAGCGGGCGCAACTTGACAGAGCCAGTATCGGCGCTGCACTGCGAGGGTTGGCCAATTTGCTCAGTAAGATTGCGCCATTATGGGTTATGTGCGACCCGCGCGATTTGCGTTCTATATCGCAGGTGCGAGCGCCGTTCACAGAACGGCCGACTGTGTACATATATGAGAACATTCCCGGAGGTGTTGGTCTTTCGGAAAAACTATTCGAGGGACGCGAAGCGCTGTTTGAATCCTGCCGCAAGCATGTAATTGATTGCGGCTGCGATGATGGCTGTCCGACCTGTATCGGCCCGCCTATGGAAATCGGCGAAGCGGGAAAGCGCGGAGTACAGCGATTGCTTGAGTTAATGCTCTCATCTGAGACTGCCGAAGCCTCAATAGGCTAGAGTTTGTGGCTGGCAGACCTCCGGTCTGCTGTGCGGCAGGGTTTAATGCTGACCATTATAAGGGGCAGACGACGTGACGTCTGCCGCCCACAACATTTGGCTGGCGCGTCGCAGAATTGATCCGCTTATTCCCCTGATGGATATTTCCCTGTTCGATTATGATCTACCGCGCGAGCTAATCGCTCAGGAACCGTTGCCAGAGCGAGATTCGTCGCGACTGATGGTGCTGAACAGCCTCTCTGGCGATGTGGAACTAACTCAGTTCAAGAATATAGTGCAACTGATCCCATCCGGCAGCGTGATGGTCGTCAATAACACTAAAGTATTCAAGGCACGGCTGCTGGGTAGACGAACGACGGGGGGACAGGTTGAGGTTTTTCTACTGCGTCGTCGTTGCGATAGCCCCGATAGCTGGGAGGCTATGGTGCGTCCCTCGAAGCGATTGAGTGAGGGGGAGGCTGTTCTGTTTGGAAATGGCGGCGACGAACCGTCGCTATGTCTGATCCTGTCCGAGCATCTGGGGGGTGGGCGGTGGAGAGTGTCGTTTGACAGTGCTGCCGATGAGCGACAGGTAATGGACACGTATGGGCATGTGCCATTGCCTCAATATATCAAGCGGCCTGACCGGCTCGAAGACATGGAGCGATACCAGACAGTTTTTGCTCGAGCCGACAGGACCGGGGCTGTGGCAGCACCCACAGCCGGGCTGCACTTCACATCCCGACTATTGCAGGCCTTGCGCGACAAAGGTGTGGAAATCGTCGAGGTGACTCTACACGTAGGGCCGGGGACATTCAAACCAGTGGTGGTCCAGAATATCGAGCAGCATTCTGTTGACCCGGAATTCGCCAGTCTCACGGCTGAGGCCGCAGATTCTATCAACCGGGTGCGGGCTGGGGGCGGGAAAGTTGTGGCAGTTGGAACGACTAGCGTTCGTGTACTCGAGTCAGCCAAGCTAGTAGCGGGGGAAATCCAGCCGTTTTCAGGTGAGGTCGATCTGTTCATCCGTCCGGGGCACACTTTCAAGATAGTCGATCAGATGATTACCAACTTTCACCTGCCCAAGTCGTCGCTGCTGATCCTGGTTTCTGCGTTTGCCGGGCGAGAGCGAATCTTGAACTCCTATCAGCAAGCAATTCAAGAACAGATGCGCTTCTATAGCTATGGCGACGCCATGCTGATCAGATAAATCACTTTCAGAGCCAAATAGCCGTTCGTATATTCACCGCGTATGAGCATAATCGCTGTCATTGTGGCTGGTGGGAATTCGCAACGATTTGGCGGAGACCTGCCCAAGCAGTTTGTGGATATTGCCGGTCGACCGATGCTGGCCTGGGCAATCGAACGGTTTGAGGCCGCAAGGTCTATCGATAGAATCGTCGTTGTAGTTCCGGAAGAGCATTTAGCACACACAGGTACGGAAGTCATCGATCGATATGGATATTCCAAGGTTTGGAAGCTGGTGCCGGGAGGCGAAACGCGGCAGGAGTCTGTCTACTGTGGCTTGCAGGCACTTCCCGAGTCGACCGAAATCGTGCTGATCCATGATAGCGCCCGACCGCTGGTATCTCCGCAGGATATTGACGCCGTAGCCGATGAAGCAAAACGATCACGGGCTGCAATGCTGGCCACTCCGGCCAACGACACTGTCAAGCGAGTTGAGAATGGAGTGGTTGTTGCTACTCTTGATCGCGATCGTTTATACCTTGCGGAAACGCCACAGGGATTTGAATTTCGGTTGATCCTTGAGGCGCATCGGCGCGCCTCGCACGAAGGCCGTCAGGTAACCGACGATGCCCAACTTATTGAAGGGGATGGAATCAGTGTAAAAGTGGTCGAATCTTCGTCGTGCAATATGAAGATCACCAGCCAGGCCGATCGACAACTGGCCGAGGCGCTATTGCAGGGAGAGCAGGTTGTCTGAGATTCGCATCGGGCAGGGGTACGACGTGCATCGACTGGTAAGCGGACGAAGACTCATCATAGGCGGCGTGACAATTCCGCACGACAAGGGATTGGAGGGGCACAGCGATGCCGACGTGCTGTTGCACGCCACAATGGATGCGTTGCTGGGAGCCGCAGGTCTTGGCGATATCGGAATCCACTTCCCTCCGTCTGATGACCGTTTCAAGGATGCTGATTCGCTGGGGCTGTTGAAAGTAGTTATGGACATTGTTGGCAAGGCCGGTTGGCTGCATGTGGAGAATATCGATGCTACCCTGATCGCTCAGGAGCCTAAACTGTCACCGTATTTCGAGCAGATGAAGGCTGCGATGGCCTGTGTATTGGACATGGACTCGTCCCGGATCAACATAAAGGCCACCACCACCGAACTGCTTGGCTTTGTCGGGCGGGGAGAGGGGATCGCCGCTATGGCCGTCTGTCTGGTTGGGCGTAATGGTTGAGTGGCAGACGCAAATAGAGCAGTGGCTCGACTACCTTTTCCGGTTCGGGCCGATTCCGGTATATGTCGCTATTATGCTGGCCTGCTTCGTGGAGAATCTCTTTCCACCGTTTCCGGGTGATAGCTTTATACTCGCTGCCGGTGGACTTGCGTCTGTTGGCCGACTACACGTTGCTGCGGCGTTGGTGTTCGTTGTCGTTGGCGGAATGGCATCGGTGGTTGTTTTGTATTGGCTTGGGAAGGCAAAGGGAAGGGAGTATTTCATCGAACGAGACTTCAGGTTTTTCTCGGCTAGCGATGTTCAGGCGGTCGAGAATAAGCTGAATCGTTACGGTCCGTTGGTGCTGATATCCTCTCGCTTTGTAGTGGGAATTCGGGCCGGTCTTGCTGTAGCTGCCGGAATTGGTCGCTATCCAGCCGGGAAGATGGTCTTGTATTCAACAGTATCCTATATTCTTTTTGGGGGACTGTTGATGTATCTGGCCGCCTCCTTTATTGACAATTTCGATGCGATTGGACGGCTTTTCCGGACGTATAGCACAGCAGTATGGATTCCTGTGGCGATACTTCTGGCAGTGTTTGTGGCGCGTCGTGTCGGCCGATCGTGGAGAAGAAACCCGTGAAGGTGCTGTTGTTGGCAGGGGGAACTTCAGGGGAGCGCGAAGTATCGCTCGCCTCGGGCGAGGCGGTGCACAGTTCCCTTCGCCGACAGGGACATATGGTATTCGCCATTGACCCTGCTTCGGGTAAGTCGTTGCTGGGTAGTGACGGAAAATTCCTCACGAGTTCAGCAACTCAATCCGATTTGGGCAGTGTTGTATCGACACCTCGGGCAAGCGTCGCTCGTCATCTGTCCAGAACACTTGGGTCTCCCGGCTTTCAGGATATCGACGTGGTCTTTGTAGCCTTACATGGCGGATCCGGAGAGGATGGCTCTATACAGTGTCTGGTAGACTTGGCCGGCAAGAAGTTTACGGGATCTGGTATGGCTGCGTCGGCGATTGCTATGGACAAAGCACTGGCAAAACGGCTGTTTGAATCGGAGAGTATTCCTACGCCGGAGTGGGGACTGTTTCGATTACGCAGCCGACAGATTGACGATCGCCTCGTCGATGAAATCAACAGCCGTTTCGATCTCCCCTTTATAGTAAAGCCCAACAACAGCGGGTCCACTCTGGGCGTTACCAAGGTTACCGCCGAATCCGGTCTCCGGGATGCCCTGAAAACCGCGCTTGCCGAGAGCACGTCGATTCTTGTCGAGGAATTCATTGACGGGCGCGAATTGACGGTTTCAGTGCTCGACGGCCAAGCCTTGCCGGTTGTGGAGATAATTCCGTCCAATGAGTTGTATGATTACGAAGCCAAATACTCTAAAGGTCGGTCCCAGTATCTTGCCCCGGCCGATCTCGACGATGCAATGGCCGTCAGGTTGCAAGAGTCTGCGGTGAGAGCTTACAATGTTATTGGGGCCGATGGGCTTGCCCGGATTGACTTCATTTACGATGAGGCAGCAGATAGGTTTTTCTGCCTTGAACTCAACTGCTTGCCGGGAATGACAGAACTATCATTGTCACCTATGGCTGCCCAGGCGGCCGGAATCACGTTTGACCGACTGGTCGAACGCATGCTTAAATCTGCGCTCGACAAGTGAAAGACTCATGACCAAACTATCGCCGCGTGCTGTCATCTTTGATCTTGGTTCTACTCTCATAGAATACGAACCAATACCCTGGAGCGAATTATCAGTCATTTGTGTCCAAAATGCGCATCGGAAACTCACGGCATCGGGAATAGATCTGCCGGACGAGCAGACATTTCTGCAGGCATTTGAATCGATCCGGGACAAGTATCGTGCCGAAGTGGCACTCTCTTGTATAGAATGGACTATTCCGCAGGTGGCTGAAGAGATGTTTCGGAAGATGGGCATCGATGCGGACGACGCTCTTCCCGACAGATTCTTTTCCGCCTACTACGAGCCGGTTGCGGAGCGTCTGTACGCCTACGATGACGCTGTGGATGTGCTTACGCGTGTGAAAGAACGGGTTTCGAAGGTCGGTCTGGTGTCCAACACGATTTTCCCTGAGGAGACTCATCGCGGTGAGCTTAATCGTTTTGGCCTGAAATCGTTCTTTGATTTCACTCTCTTTAGTTCCACCTTCGGCAGGCGCAAGCCGCACCAGGAGATATTTTACAAAGCTGCCAATCTGGCCGGATGTGCGCCATCGGAATGTGTGTATATTGGAGACCGTTATCGCGAGGACATAGAGGGACCGACAGCGGTCGGGATGTCAGCCATTTTGAAACTGGTCGACGGGCGAGATTATCCGGAGGACCTGGCCGGTATCCGACAGATTCGCAGCCTGTCCGAGTTGAACAGGTATATGGATATTTAGCAATAGACGGCGCCGAAGGGATTTTGTATATTCGCCGTCTATATGATTCGGGCAGCGCTGGGATTAACTGTTTCGGGCAAAAGGATTACTATGGATAAAACCGAACTGCTCCTGAAAGAGATCACGGAAATAGCCGGAGTCTCGGGTTACGAATCGGAAGTGCGGAAATTCATGGGTCGGGAGCTAAAAGAGTTCTCTGACACTATCGAGCATGACCGTATGGGCTCGTTCCTAGCCACAAAGCAGGGCATGTTGGAGTCGCCTCGGGTTATGGTGGTTGGCCATATGGACGAAGTGGGCTTCATGGTCAAGGAGTTTACCAAAGAGGGCTACATCCGTTTCCTTCCGCTCGGCGGATGGTGGGGGCATGTGACGCTAGGGCAGCGTATGCGAATCCTGACCTCCAAAGGGCCGGTCCTTGGGGTGGTCGGTTCCACACCGCCACACTTGTTGCAGCAGAAGGATCGCGAAAAAGTCCTCGAGATAAAAGAGATGTTCATAGATGTCGGCGTTCAGGAAAAGTTTGATGTTCAAAAAAAGCTGGGTATTCGTCTCGGTGACCCGGTAGTGCCCGATAGCAGTTTTGAGATTATGGGCAACAAGAAGATGTACATGTCGAAAGCGTTTGATAACCGGCTGTCCTGCGCGGTGGTTATTGATGTCATGCGAAAGTTCTCCCGGCAACGTCATCCCAACACGATCCTCGGGGGCGCGTCAGTACAGGAAGAGGTAGGGCTGCGCGGCGCACAAACGCTCGCCCATATGGCCAATCCTGATGTCTGCATCGTTGCAGATATCGGAATCGGTCGCGACATACCGCCTGATGGTTTCAAACGTCCAGAGAAACTAGGCAATGGGCCGTCGGTGCTGATCTATGATGCGGTGATGATACCGAATCTCAAACTCCGCGATCTTGTCATTTCGACCGCTGAGCAAAAGAAGATACCGTTCCACCTGACTTACATGGAGCGTGGCGGAACTGACGGAGGACGCATTCATATGAGCAGGTTCGGTGTGCCGTCGGTGGTGATCGGCCCGCCGATTCGCTATATTCACAGTCATAATGGAATTATGAACCGTGCCGATTATGACAATACAGTGAAGCTGATCTGTGAGCTGATCAAGAAACTGGACAAGAAAACGGTCGATTCCCTGACGAAGGATTAGGTACACATGTCACTTAAGTTTCGAAACAGCTTTTCCGGTACTCTCGAAGAGTTCACTACACTCGAGCCGAACAAAGTGCGCTTGTATACCTGTGGCCCTACGGTGTACAACTACCAGCACATCGGGAACTTTCGCACATTCATGTGGGGCGATCTTCTCAGACGGTACCTGGCCTATAAGGGTTACGAAGTCCTCTCGGTTATGAACATAACTGATATCGATGATAAGATCATTCGCGATTCGCTGGCTGCCGGTATATCTCGTAAGGAGTTTACTGACAAGTTCGAGAACGCATTTTTCGAAGACTTCGATGCGCTCAGGATAAAGCGTGCCGATGTGCACCCGCATGCGACGGATCACATACCCGAAATGGTCTCAATGGTCCAAAAGCTTGTCGACAATGGTGCAGCTTACGAGGTAGATGGTAGCTACTACTTCAAGATATCGGCTTTTCCTAAGTATGGTAAGCTGGCCAATCTTGATATGGAAGGGCTTAAGGCAGGAGCGCGAGTAGCGACCGATGAATACGAAAAGGAATCGGTTTCGGACTTTGCACTATGGAAAGCATGGACGCCGGAAGACGGCGATATTTTCTGGGAAACCGAGATCGGCAAAGGCCGACCGGGATGGCATTTGGAATGTTCGGTCATGTCTATGAAATATCTTGGCGACACATTTGATATTCACACCGGCGGTGTTGACCTGATGTTTCCGCACCATGAGAATGAGATTGCGCAATCCGAAGCGACGACCGGCAAGAAATTCGTTCGCTATTGGCTGCACGGCAAGCACCTGATTGTCGAAGGGCGTAAGATGTCCAAGTCTATGGGCAATTTCTTCACGCTCCGAGACATTCTCGACAAAGGGTATTCGGGTTTGGTCGTGCGGTACTTGCTCATTTCGAGTCACTACAGGCAACAACTCAATTTCACCTTCGATGGTCTA
>JBHHVC010000074.1:0-11334 GCA_046754125.1 Candidatus Zixiibacteriota bacterium | reverse complement strand
GAAGTTGTCGCCCTCGAGATCAAAGTCGAGATCCGACTCAAGGGACGTAAAAGTAACATCATCACGAATACCGACTGTGAAATGGTTTCGCGGATTGTCGCTTTGAAGATTATCGTAGACACCCCTAGCCATTGGTGGGTTGAATTCCTTAGATCCCAAACCGTATCGTCCGCCGACAATTAGCGGGTGCTTCGCGAAGGGCGCGAAACCGTTATCGATAGCTTCATTCACTGTTGTATGAATGTCAGTATACAACGGCTCTCCAACCGAGCCAGGTTCTTTGGTGCGATCGAGCACCGCAATTTTCCGGACGGTGGGGGGCAGAGCTTTGGCAAAGGATTCACAATCGAAGGGCCTGTAGAGACGAACTTTGACCAATCCGACTTTTTCACCTCTGGCCACCAGTGCGTCAACGGTCTCGTGCAGCACTTCGGCGCCGGTGCCCATAGCACAAACGACGCGTTCGGCCTCGGGATGCCCGACGTAGTCGAACAACTTGTAGCTGCGTCCAACTATATGAGCAAAACGGTCCATTGTTTCCTGCACGATTCTTGGAGCAGCCTGATAGTAAGGATTCACCCTTTCACGTGACTGGAAGAAGACGTCGGGATTCTGTGACGTTCCTTTTATTGTTGGACGGTCAGGAGAGAGAGCGCGAAGGCGATGGCGCGCGACCAGCTTTTCGTCGATCATAGCCCGCATGTCATCGAAAGAGAGCTCCTCGACCTTTTGGACTTCGTGCGATGTACGGAAGCCGTCGAAGAAGTGAATAAACGGTACCTGTGAGGCCAGCGAGGCTGCCTGCGATATTAGGGCAAAGTCCATCACCTCCTGGACTGAATTCGATGCGATCAATCCGAAACCGGTCGTACGTGTGGCCATCACGTCCGAGTGGTCACCGAAAATTGAGAGAGCGTGGGTGGCCACCGCCCTTGCCGTGACGTGAAAAACAGTCGGAGTCAGCTCCCCGGCGATCTTGAACATATTGGGAATCATCAGCAGCATACCCTGTGAGGCTGTGAAAGTCGTGGTCAGGGCGCCGGTAGTCAGCGCGCCGTGAACTGCGCCGGATGCTCCCGCTTCTGATTGCATCTCTACCACGTCCGGCACTGCTCCCCATATGTTGGGCTTGCCTGCGGAAGACAGGGCATCGGCGATCTCGCCCATGTTAGATGAAGGTGTAATAGGGTAAATGGCGCAAACTTCGTTGGTTGCATGCGCTACGTACGCGGCAGCGGTGTTGCCTTCGATAGTGACTACACGTCGCTGCGACTTTGGTGGCCTGTTGCGCGGTTTGTCAGCGGTCTCTGTGGTTTCCTGCAGCATATCCTGTTTCCCCCAGGATTTCTCCTGATTAAGTCTGTCTATTCCCTGTTGTCGGTCTCTCAGTCTGGTTTCGACAGGGTGATCTCTTGCTGAGCTTGATATTTTCCCTTTTTGTCCTTGTACGATTGAGCGCAGATTTCGTCGGCCCGAATAAACAGCAATTGAGCAATGCCTTCGCTGGCATACACTCGAACGGGACGAGGCGCTGTATTGGAAAGGGAAATTGTGGCAAATCCCTCCCATTCCGGCTCAAATGGCGTGATATTTACTACTACTCCGCAACGAGCATAGGTCGATTTCCCAAAGCAAACGGTCAGGATGTCGCGCGGAATTCGGAAATACTCTCGGGACCGACAAAGTGCAAACGTATTAGCCGGAAGGACGAGTGAATTAGTCTTGATTGTTTTGAACTGTTGATCCGTGATAGTTTTGGGATCGATCAGGTCCGTCTCATCCGGATTCAAGAGCCTGAATTCATCGGCCAGGCTGATGTCATAGCCGTATGATGAGACACCGTAACTGATGCCTTTGCGGACCTGTTCTGGTGAGAATGGCTCGATCATCCTTTTCTCACGGGACATCCGAATAATCCACTGGTCGGACATGACAGACATTAATACCAAACTCCTGTCGTAACCATAGTCTGACAGGTAAGATATGGCTAAAGCTGCTGCTTGTAAACTGGAATAAGCTGGTGCGTAGCGCTACGCGCGATATCTGTGCGCTAGCCGATGCTCTTGTCTAGTTGCCAACTCAGAAGATCTGCAATGGTGTGATCTGCAAAGACGCCTACCAGTCGTTTCTCTGCAATCACCAGCAGGTCTCTGAGGGCGCAGGTCGGCTGTCGGTCGCAGTACTCGTTGTTTGAAGTACATTTCATTAGATGATAGGGCCCCTGAATTGCTTCCAGAACCTGCTTCACTGATATCTTGTTCGGATCGTTTCCAAGGCTGAAGCCGCCACGTACGCCTCTGTGAGACACCACTATCCCTGCTCGTGAGAGTGACTGAAATATCTTGGCCAGGAACTTCTCGGGGATTTCTCTCGCCTCAGAAATTTCTGAGAGCGGAGTAATGCTCGTCACGTCCTTTTCCGCTAAGTGCAAGACACCCAGCATCCCGTACTCTTCCGCTCGAGTGAACTGCATGGATTCCCTCTTTCATTAATGCTACCGACTGGCCGCCGACCTTATAACTTCGCTGTCCGGGCATGGCCAGGACGGTGTTGCCTTCGAGTATCAAAGGCAATATACAATAATAGATAACATTGTCAAATACAAGTTGGGTCATAATTACCATGAAAGGGCTCCGCAGTAATCCGACTTTCGTGGAAGATAATCCAATCTGATCTCCGTATTGACCATCCGGCCTGAATTGAGTATATGTCTACTATGGATGGTAAATGAGGAACTGGCTCCGAATACAAAAGGTGAAGCAGAGTTGCTGATAGTATACACAGGCAACGGCAAAGGCAAGACCACTGCCGCGTTGGGAATGTGCGTTCGGGCACTCGGATATAAATGGCGGGTTTGCGTTATTCAGTTCGTCAAGGGAAGTTGGAAGTACGGCGAACTGAAAGGGATCAAGCGGCTCGCACCGGAGGTGGAATTGCACACGGTTGGAGAAGGATTTGTCGGAATAGTCGATGATAGTAAGGATATTGAAGAGCATCGTGCAGCGGCCGCCTCAGGTGTAGAGTTCGCAATAGATAGAATAAAATCCGGTGATTTCCGTCTGGTTATACTCGACGAGCTAAGCGTGGCTCACAAGCTGAATCTCGTCACTCGAAAGCAGCTCAATGACATAATTGAAGCTGGGTCGCAGCAGCAACATCTTGTTATCACTGGCCGTGATGCTCCCGACTGGCTCATCGAGAGGGCGGATCTGGTCACAGAGATGTGTGAGATCAAACACCCCTTCCAAAAGGGAGTTCCGGCGCAAAAGGGAATTGACTGGTGATAGCGGCCGTAACCGGGTCCACCGGGTTTATCGGTTCCCATCTGATCAGGCGATTGCTCAAGGACGGAGTTGCCGTCAATGCCCTGATCCACTCCAAACCGCCTGGCCAGGACATATCCAGTCAGGTCACACCTTTTTTGGGGTCACTCAAAGATGACCAAGTGCTTGCCGCTGCGTTTCAGGGCTGTGATGTCGTTTTTCATTTAGTCGGCCTGATAGTGGAAACGAGGCGACAAACATTCGACGACGTAGTTGTGGCCGGCACCAACCGGGTTGTGGATGCATGCAAGCAAGCCGGAGTTGGGCGACTCGTTTATCTTTCGGCGTTGGGAACACAATCCGGCGCCGAATCTCGCTATCATCAGACCAAATATCAGGCAGAGCAGACTGTAATCAATAGCGGACTGGAGTTTACTATTTATCGTCCGTCAGTAATCTATGGTCCAAGTGACGGGTTTATCACTATGCTGACGAAGATGATCAGGATTTCGCCTGTATTACCAATAATAGGTGACGGTCGGTATCGTCTTCAGCCTGTTCATGTGGATGATCTGGTCGGTGTGCTGGTCGGCGGCATCGGGATCGCAGAATCTGTAGGACAGACAATAGATATTGGGGGGCCGGAAAAGCTTGAATATCTTGAGTTACTGAATATACTGTTGCGGGTTATGGGGAAAAAGAGAATGAACCTGCATCTTCCGACGGCGTTTATGAAAATGATTGCTGGTCTGCTGGAATGTCTGGTCAAGCCATCACCGTTAACGGTCGATCAGATTCGTATGCTTGGAGCCGGCAATACTGGAGATAATGAGAAGGCAAAGAGGCTTTTTGGATTCTCGCCCGTAGCATTTGAGCAGGGTTTGAGAAGATACTTGAGGAAATAGTCGCATGGTTGAAGAAAAGAACTACGATGTTGTAATTGTGGGAGCGGGACCGGGAGGTCTGTGCGCAGGACTCTATGCCGCGCGGGCGCAAAGGAAGACAATTTGTCTGGAGAAATACATCCCGGGCGGCCAGATTGCAAACACAGGTGAAGTCGAAGACTACATCGGATTCGATCTGATTCAGGGTGCCGATTTGGCCAATAAGATGGCTGAACATGCAAAACGTTTCGGGCTGGAAATAGCAATGGAAGAGGTCGAGGAAGTTTACTGTGACGGCGACGACCGGGTAGCGAAATGCGCTTCGGGAGAAGTGTACCGCGCGAAGGCGATCATCCTGTCGACCGGGGGGGCGCCTGTGAAGCTCGGCATTGTGGGCGAAGAAGAGTACTCTGGTAAAGGAGTGTCCTACTGCGCAATTTGTGACGGTGCTTTTTTCAAGGACCAGATAATTGCTGTCGTGGGCGGGGGAGATGCCGCAGTCGAAGAAGGAACCTTTCTTACCAAATTTGCCAGTAAGGTCTATATCATTCATCGACGTGATCAGCTTCGGGCCCAGAAGATCGTTCAACAACGAGCTTTTGACAATGATAAAGTTGAGTTTGTCTGGGACACTATCGTCGAGCAAATCAACGGCGACGGCACACGCGTCACAGACCTCTCGCTCAAGAATGTTAAGACGGGCAAGATGTCGACTTTGAAGGTGGGCGCGATCTTCCCTTATCTGGGGTTCAATCCAAACTCCAACGTGGTGAGAGAAGATCTGAAAAGGGACGAGGGTGGCTACATTCAGACCGACACGAGAATGGAAACTTCCATCAAAGGAGTTTTCGCGTGCGGCGATGTGCGTGCACAACTCGTTCGTCAAATAACAAATGCAGTCGGCGACGGCACAACTGCGGCGGTGGCGGCGGAAAAACATATTGAGGCCCTGGAAGATCGGTTGGCTCAACGAGTTTGACGGAGGATACACTAGGGTGTTACGTCCGAGGGTCGGCTTTGCCCTTTCGAACAATCGGCACTTGATTTGCTGCCTTTTTTATGTATATTGAGGGCGTAAGTGAGCCTTTTGCGTCCCGTGTCTCTCGTCCAAAAAATTTCGGGAGTGGTGTTCGCTGGTTCGCCAGCCGCTCGACGATAGAGTCGGGTATCCCCCTCCGCCACTCCCGTCTTTAGATTCATTTTCTCAGCTTCCTTTAGAAATTGGTCGGTCAGACCGATATTCCTTTCGATACTTCATTTGCGGGAAAACGAGTTTCGAATCGGAGAAGGAGTGCGGGTGTTCACTTCACGCGGATCGTCCAGCCGGCCAGATCTGTTGGCTCGCTTGAGTCACTTAATTGCGATTCAGGTTGTTTTTGTGTTTGCGGCTCTGGCGTTGGTGCTGCTGTATCCGTCTCCATATTCTCCGTCGGTATCTAATTCGTCACTTTCCAGAGCAGAGCTTGACTCGGTTGCCGTCGTGATCCCTGACGCACTAGAGATCAATTCGACCGATGATTTGCAGTTGGCCGATCTTCATGCGGTATTGCAAAGAATAGTGCGGACGCATCCAAACCTTGAACATGCTGAGCTGTTCGTGAAAGGCACGGACGGACAAGCTATCTGCTTGTCTCGTACTGAAGCAGGGGTTACTGGCGGCAGTAGTGACCGTTCCCAGGCAATTAGCCAGCTTATCGATCCCGGACTCGTCAACGTCTTCGCCGACCATGCTATGTACAGTGGCTACCCTGTTATTGCAGAGGACGGGCGATTGGTGCGCCACTATCCTTTGGGGACGATTCAAGGTGGATCGGTGCTTGTGACTGTCTCGTCTCAGGATCTTTTGGTGACTCCGCGCTCCAGTTTGAAGTCGGCCCTTTTACTGGTCTTTCTGGCCAGCACTTTGGTCGGTCTGCTAATCATATACCTACTGTCGCACAGATTTCGTCAGCCTCTGCGACGGCTTATTCGAGGTCTCGAGAAGACTGCTGAGGGAGAAATGTACTGCATGGTTGAGACTGAGGGAGACGGTGAATTGCAGCAACTCGAGCGAGCGTTCAACACAATGTCTCGATCTCTGTGGAACGGTAGTAAGCAGCTCAAGCAGTTCAACGAGCAACTGAAGACGCTTAGTCTCACGCTATTTGAGTCACAGGTGTTCCTATCGATCTTGATCGATTCGTCGCCAAACAGCGTCATCGTTGCTCAGATGGACGGCCACATGCTTTTGTTCAATCGGCAGGCGCGAGAGGCCTTTGGATATGAACCTGCAGAGATTATAGGGACAGGGATCGAACAGTTGTTTGCAGGACCCAAGCCGCAGCCCCTGGCGACGCAATCCGACAAACCAGGCGCGGAAGTGCTTTGTTGTCGAAAGGATGGCTCTATGTTTCCTGCCTACATGCTGGCTGCCACCGTGTCGAACAAGTTCAACGAACCGATCGCGAAGATATATACCCTGAGCGATATCAGTGAAAGCAGAGAATTCCAAGAAATGATGATCAGGCTCGATCGGTACTACACCAAAGGACAGATGGTCGGGGACATCGCTCACGAGATCAATAACTTCCTGGCCATACTTTCCGGCAATATCGAATTGATGCCGCTGTTTCTTCGCAAGGGAGATCAGGAAAAAATAGACTCAAAGCTGGAGTTGATGAAGACCACCGTGGACCGTATTGCGCGATTCTGCGACGGGCTGATGGATGTCGATCCGGACCAGGCTCATTACACACCTGCAAGTATTAACCAGACGATAGAGAACATGGTGGCATTTCTCAAGCCCCAGAATCGCTTCCAGGGAGTGCAATTCGCAACACGACTGGCGCCCGATCTTCCGCTAGCGGAAGTAGACATCGGTCAGGTTCAACAACTGATGGTAAACATGATTCACAATGCTGCAGATGCCGTCGCCGAACTAGAAGAAGGCGCGGCTATCCTCATAGCAACAAGTCTCGTTCCCAATGCCGAGGAACCGCTGGTGCGGATAGAGGTAACAGACAATGGTCCCGGAGTCGACGAGACAAGACGGGAGCTTTTGTTCGAGAAGCGTTTCACGACGAAGCGCAAGGGGCATGGGATTGGTCTCATTACGTGCCGCAAAATTGTCGATGGACACAGGGGGAGGATCGGATATGACGATTCTGCCGGCACCTGTTTTTACGCCGAACTGCCGGTCCAACATCCTGTAGAGCATCCCGAGCACACTGATCATACCGCCACCATCCCGGCGACCTAGCCCGTTTCGGGGCTGCCGGATCGGGGGGAAGTGCGCGAGTGTCAACCGAAACATCGCGCAACTTTTTATTGCACGCTTCACTAGCGGCCAATAGTTTATATTTATGCAGCAACTGAACGCAGTCTCTTCCAGGCGGTCCAACCAGCTCTATATCCTGCTCGTGGCAATAATTCTGGCTGCTGCGGTTTTTGGTGTTACCCTTGTCAGTATTAGTCAGAGCCGACAGGACAGTATGCGACTGCTCGTGGAGCAGGGGACTGCTTTTGCGGAGGCGCTTGCCCAAGCAGCCGAGAACGCAATCGAATCCGAATCCTTTTTTGACTACCTGGTTTATCTTCGCTTTCACGATATGGTGTCGCGCCTTTCCCGAGAAAAAATGCAGGACATGACGGAAGAGTATCTGTCTCGTCGGGCGGAAGACTATGATCTGGTGGCGACATACGTTTTCTCAGTGGATTCCTCTTTGCTTTTGCGGGCAGCGCCGCACGGCGACCAGTTGCAGCCACCGGATTTTGTCTTCGATGAGGTCTATCGCCTGATTGCCGACCCCGAAAAGAACTACGTTATTCTGCTTGACCAGGGGGATGGCCCAGGCGAGGCATATCATTATTATATTGAAATGACTAACGAACTCGACCGAGTGTTGGTATTCGTCGATAATGCCCATTACTATCTAGATGCCCTGCGTCAGACACAGATCGGTTATCTCGCTCAGAAGATGGCTCGCGAGCGGGGAGTAGAGTATATACTCTATCAGTCGACAGATGGGATTATTTTCTCATCTCGCCGCACCGGAGAGTTGCTGGCCATCGAATCTGATGAGTTCCTGACGGCTGCGCTGGGAAGCGATACTATCCAGCACCGCATGCACCAGTTTGAGGACGACGAGGTTCTTGAATTGGTCAGGCCGTTTTCCACCAGAGAATACCCGCTCGGGTTGCTGCGTGTCGGTCTTTCATTGCGACCATATTTCACCGTCTCAAAGTCCTTTGACAATCAGATGATAACCCTCTCCGGATTGCTGGTGGTCATTCTGCTCGTATTGATGCTCTATCTCAACAGCAGGCACAAGCGTCGCACAATATCCGACAGGTACCGAGAAATAAAATCAGTCACCGACAGACTGTTTGACGAAATGCGAACAGGCGTGGCCGCGCTCAGCAGCGACGGCACCATCACATTTGCCAATGGAAGTTTTGCCGACATTATGGGAGTTAGCGACGCGGTCGGCGCCGACTGGAACGAGTTTATCAAAACGCCCGACCTGACAACCTCATCGGTGATCTCAAGCCGCACCGGGTCGGTGGAAGAAGAGGTGTCAGTAAGAGCAGGTGGTTCCGACAGGGAGTTGCTGGTCGCCATATCCAGGTTGTTGACCGATGGCGACGATGGCGGTTGTGTGGTTGTCGTGTATGATATTTCAAATCTGAAAGAGCTCGAAAGGAGATCAGCCCGCAGGGAGCGACTTTCGGAACTGGGCGATTTGGCTGCGGGGGTTGCCCACGAGATTCGCAATCCGCTCAATACGATATCGATTGCCTCCCAGCGTCTGGCATCAGAGTTTCATCCCTCTGAGAAGCAGGAGGAGTACCTTAAATTCACATCGCAGATACGCGCTGAGACGCGGCGACTCAATGACATAATTACTCGGTTTCTCGCACTGGCCCGCGACAGGAAGCCCCAACAAGAGCGAGTTGATGTTTCGTTGCTGATTGTCGACTGGGCGGGTCTGACTCGGCCATCTGCGGAGGATGCCGGAATCAAAATACGACTGGAGTTGGAAGAGGGTCTCGAAATAGAAGCTGACCCGGATGGCGTCCGACAGGTTTTGGCCAATTTGTACAACAATTCCAAAGAGGCTCTTGATGGTACTTCCGGAGAAATAGCTGTCGCGGGAATGCGCGTCGACGGCGGAGTGGAAATTTCGTTTGCTGACAACGGTCCGGGCGTTCCGGAAAAGCTCAGGGATAAGCTGTTTACACCCTATTTCACAACCAAGGATAGTGGCACAGGTCTGGGGTTGCCGACTGTTCATCGCATTCTCACGGAATGCGGGGGAGAGATCAGGCTTGAACCTGCGGATAACAACGGTGTGTCGTGGGTCATCCGATTCCCACCGGCACACTCCGGTCAGCAATAGAAAAGCGGCCCCGCACAGGGCCGCCTACTGCTTTCTTCGATAACAGTTGTACTAGGTCTTGATCTGCTGCAAAAGCCAGTCGGTGCTGACCGATTTAGGTCGTGTGATGGCGGTACCTATGGCGCGGTTAAGCACCAATTGCGAAAGCATACCCATCGCTCGAGAGACCGAGAACAAGACTGTATAGTATTCGAACTCCTTTATTCCGTAGTGATAAAGAAGCGCGCCCGAACCGGCGTCGACATTCGGCCATGGGTTTTTTGCCTTACCATGTTCTTTCAGAACTTTCGGAACCACTCTAAACACTCGGTCCACAGTTTGGAAGACCGGATCGTTCTTCAGATACTTGCGCCCGAATTCGTTGAAGGCGACGAAACGGGGATCAGTAACGCGGAGTACAGCATGACCATATCCCGGAATGACCTTTCCGCCGTTTAGGGTTTCCCAAGCGTAGTCGCTTATCTGTTTTTCGGTCGGCGCGCCGTTGAATTTGTCCATTGTATGCAGTACCCAGTTGAGGCACTCCTGATTGGCCAGACCGTGCAATGGGCCGGCAAGGCCGTTCAGACCGGCGGAGACTGCATAGTATGGGTCGGACAGCGCGGATCCGACAGTGTGGCAGGTGTTGGCCGACACATTCCCGCCTTCGTGGTCGGAGTGCAGGGTCAGGTAAAGTCGCATCATCTCGTAGGTCTGGCCCTTTTTGGGCGGAAGGCCAAGCATCTTCGCGTAGTTGGCGCCCCAGTCTAGTTTGGCGGAAGGTGCAATCAATTCGCCCTTCTTGTACTTGATACGATAGATGCCGGCAGCAATCGAGTGGATTGTTCCGAGAATCTTCAGCGCATCCTCAAGCGCGGCTTCCCAGTATTCTGTCTTGGGCATACCGTCGGCGTATCGTTTTCGAAATACCGACTCGTTTTCCATTGCCAGAATGGCGGTGTCGAGCATGGCCATTGGATGCGACGTTTTGGGCATCGATTTGATGACTTTCCAGACGTATTTCGGAACTTCGGCGCGATCGCGCAAGTCCTTTTGGAGTGTCTTAAGTTCCTCGGCGTTGGGAAGTTTCCCGGTAGTCAGCAGCCAAAAGATTTCCTCCGGCAGGCGATCCTTGATTTTCATGATCGGCTTGCCACGAATTATCAGGCCCTGGTCCGGCTCGACCACCGAGGTGTCGCAAACCAGTCCCTTGACTCCGCGCATTCCCCCGAGGGCCTGAGCCACAGTCACCTGTGAGATAACCCGATCCCCGTATGATTTCGCAAGGTCTTTTGCCTGCTCTCGCAGTTTGGGGATCATCCCGGAGAGCGTCTCCTTTAGCGTTGTTGCCATATGTGACTCCTTCGTTTACTGAGCGTTTCTATTATCCATAACGGCTATCGGATCGTAGCCAACCGCCTTAATGTGAAATGTTTCACATTCGCCGTATTCTATAGGGGAGCCATTGATTTGTCAAGAGGGTGTTAAGGAAAACGGATCGTTTTTTTGTGCGGATGCAAAGATTTTTCCCGGGTTAAACAGGTTGGAAGGATCAAGAGTTGCCTTTATCGTTCGCATGGAGCCCAGCGTTGGTTCATCGTATTCAAGTGCAAGGTACTTTCTCTTGGCCAGGCCGATGCCGTGTTCGCCTGAAAGTGTGCCGCCGAGTGCGACTGCCTTCTTCAGTAGACTCTCGATTAAGGTCTCAATGAGTTCTTTGTCCTGCTCGGAGCCTTCAGTTGAGAGAAAGTAGACGTGCAGGTTGCCGTCGCCTGCATGGCCAAAGGCGTTTATCCGCAAAGAGGATTTTCGGTTCAGATCGGCGACCCA
>JBHHVC010000073.1:0-11377 GCA_046754125.1 Candidatus Zixiibacteriota bacterium | reverse complement strand
AATAGGCCAGAGTTCCATCGGAATGAACATATCTTGTGTGTCCTCCTACCTGCCGTTCGTAGGCGGCCGAAAGACTGACGTCGGTGAAATCGTCATCGATAATCACCAGCCTATATGGCATTAAGTCATGCCAGTCGAAACAATCCGGTCCGATTTCCGGGCAGTTGTAAACTCTTAGCGTTTCACCGACATCAAAAAAATCCCATGAATACTCGCCGAGGATCGATTGATAGAACGCGAGGATACTATCGCGCACGACCAACGCATTCTGGCCGACCACAGTCTGATTGATGACGAGAATATCGCGCGATCTGGGTGGTACGTGCAGAATGGTCGTCGGTTCAGAAAGAAGCGACTCAAACCCATAAATATCTACAGCCGTGACAACATAGGCTGCTTCGTCATCCGGGTCGACCGTAAACTCTGTCAGGCTTGGGGGCAATGTGGCGTACGGTTGCATCGCATAATAGTACCAGACAGTGTCGTTTATTACAAAAGTATCGGCGGGCGTGATTTCCACCGCTCGGAATCCTCGGTCATAGAAGGGAAGATAGCGCTGTATAGCCGATGCGGAATCGTCAAAGCGGTACAGCCTGTAGTGCGCGATTTCTTCTCCGGCAGGAGCTGACCATGAGATGCTCACGCCTTCATACTCGGACACAAAAGCGTATCGTCTGTGCATAACGGGCGCAGGAATATGTTTGCGTAGACTAATCACTACCGGATCGCAAAGTTCGCTTGAGAGACCATTGGAACGGCCCTCAAGGGCGCAGATGTACATCTTGTGAGTGCTGAGAGTGTCGAAACGATAACGCCGCTCGCGTCCGAGGCCGGCCACTAGAGAAGGGTTAATCGGACGTAGCCACGGTGCGGGCAGACCGGGATAGGGTAGAGAGTCTGGAGAAATCTCTTCGAGGTAGACGTTGTAGCCATCTACATCGGGGAATACATGCGGATCCCACTCGATAACAGCTGAGTCTTCGTCTTCATAAGATATGTGCAGACCTGTCGGCGTAGTGAGCGGGTCGACCAGAAGTCGGCTAAGGCTGTCGGCGACCGAGGCAGTTAGAAGGAGGTTTGTAAAATCAAGGTTGGCCAGATATGTAGCGGGGTCATACGGCAAATTGTTCGGATTGGTCGGCTGCTGGTGTATGGCATCCCCGACGAATACGGCAAAGAGCACTCGAGCGCTGGAATCGGGCAGCAGATCGAATGCCCCGATCGAGAGCAGAAAACGTGTATCTCTACCCGTGCCTATGTCCCATGATATAGTTCCGGACGTATCCGGTGGGAGCCAGACCGAGTCATTCAATCCGATAGTGCCCGTTTGGATCTGATCGTAGTCCCACTCGTGATGACTGAGAATATAGTATTTGTTCGAGTCGCCCATAGGAGTTCCCAGTCCTCCTTCGGTGCCAAAGTCACGGAATGGGTCAGAGGGCGTTCCGCGCATCCGGGGAGCGAAGTCCTGACTAGGAGCGAAACTGGAAAGCCACCAATTGTATGATGTATCGGTCGGCGCGAACGAGGTCCTGAGGAACTTTGCGGCGATGGCCTTTGAAGTGCTGAAAGTGTCAATAAATTGACCGTCAATCGGATCGCCGTCGTTGTCAATGGCATAGGCGATTCCTTCGTCGCGTCGCGAGCCGGTGAGATCGTCGAGATAGCCGCCGCTCGATCCGATCGATAGATGATGAATGTCTGTATCCATGTACAGGCCAACGGACGCATCACGAATGGTCTGATCCGAGACGTTGGTAATGACAAGGTCAAACAGAACGATATTATCTAAGCCCGGTTGCCGCCAGACATGACTTCGTAGTGCCATGATTATTCCCAGAGGGGTATGAGGCATTGGGTAGGGATTTAGCAGAGCTAAGTCGGCGGTATCTGTAAACTCTGCACGCATAGCAAAATCTGATACGGATGGGATCTGAGTGACTGTCCCGCGCAAGCTACCGTCTTGTATGTTGGTTGGAAGCAGTTCCGTATCTGAAAACCATCCGTCAGCGCCCAGGCTGACCAGTGTGTCCTGCCCAACAACTCCGCCGATCCAAAGCGCGCCTCCCCACAAGTATTTTACATTGGAGCCAGCCGGCGCATTGAACGATGATTGCGGCCAGCCGTATTCTTCGCTCAACCAGCGGTGAAATCCCGTGCCCAGCGTGCCAAAACAGTCGAAGGTCATCTCGACCTTGCCGCTCTGCTGCACACCATACCATACCGGCCAGTCGACCCGTGGGTCAGTGACGACAGTAGTATTACTTGCCGACAGCTGCTGTTCTTTCTCTCTGATTTCGTACCATTGCTTCTTGTCAATAGGTTGCGACCCATTAGCGGAGACCATGAGAAACGACTCAAGAAGTATCAACCCAAAGAGCGAAAGAGATTTGAGCGCGTGCATGCCGTCAATTCCGTCCTGCGTATGCTTGCATAGTCAATATGTCCTTCCTCATCCTATTTTAGCAGAAGCATCTTTTTTGTGGCTGTCTGGTTGCCAGCCGTTAGTCGATAGAAATAGACGCCGGATGCAACTGCATTTCCCTTTTGGTTGCGGCCGTCCCATTCAATAGAATTGCCTCCGGCCGACAGAATCTTGCCACTGGCGAGCGTGCGAATATGCTGGCCAAGAATGTTGAACAGTTCGAGCGTCACCGGTAGACTGTATTTCAGTTCAAAGGCGATGGTAGTACCTTCGTTGAAGGGATTGGGGTAGTTCTGGTGCAACGCAATTCGGTTCGGCAATGGTGGGTCTGGATCTCTCTCCGGCTTATGCTCAATTACGCGTCGCTGAAGAATCATTTCGACAAGTGCACGGGCATCGACCTGATCAACTGCCCACAAGTGGAATGAAAACAGATATACGGGTGACTCTCTCCTAGACAGAACCAGGCCACACGGTCGTCCTGATAGCTGCGATGTCGGCGCATATGCTGACCTGTACCTGTACAATGGCTTTGCTTCGTTGTCGTGTGCGTAGGCGCCCACCATTGGAAGCGAACTGTCGGTATCAAAGAGCCCCCTGATGAACGGCTTTAGTCGATTATTCGAATAATCAATTCTAATGTCCGGCCAGGCTGTGTCGATCGGAATCGCGCCGTTAAAGCCGGCCAGCGAGTCGGGAGTTCCGAATTCATTGTAGTATTTCAGCCAGGGGCGAAGCGAGAGCGAGACGAGCCCGAAATACTTACTCTCGAACGACTCAGATGAGTATTCAATCGAATCGGTGTGCGAATTCAGAGCGATTGTCCGGTTGCCGGGAGGGCTTCCGAAATAGGCGACTGTACGACCAGCGTCGATCAAGTGAGTAAGAAGCTTATGCTCCTGCTCGGTCTCGTTGCCCAGTATTCTGGGCATGGCGAACTCCTCAATCAGTATGGTGCGATACTGCGCAAGGTCGCGCCAGTCCGTGCAGTAGTCGGATTCGCAATTGACAGGGTTGATATTGGTATCGACCCAGTGATACAGATCAAACTCAAAGCCGTCGAGGAGTCGATCGTAAAACTCTTCTATCGAGTCTGCATAGACGTAGTCGTGCTCAGAATGAGTTGATCCGAATACAACGGCAATATCCCGCTGAGGCGGGGGAAGACGTTCAGTCCGGATTAGACCACTCCACGGGGATTCGAACCCCGGCCTTGCGACAGCACCAATCCAGTAGTACGCTCCTTCAGCAGAGGAGCTGTCGACATATAGTCGCGAAGCGCCGTCGACCGAATCGTAAGCATTCATCTCGTAATAGCAGTACGGTTCGCTCTCGTATTCCATGCAGATTGAAGGTGAGGTTTTAAGGCCTGAAGTATCGTAACTCACAAACGGTCGGTAGCGACCGAACGCCTCGGCGCTGTCATAAGTTCGGTAGATTCTATAGCACTCTGGCAAAACGTCCTCCGGCTTTTCCCACTCCAGGACGACTACAGAATCGCTGGTTGAAAGATACACGAACTCATTGGACAGTTTCGGTGCGGGTAAATCGAGGGATGTATTGTCGTAACCGAGAATAACCGGAGTTGATTTTTCGCGTGCGACACCGTTTACAACGTGGGCAACTGATGCAAAATAGAATTGTCCCGGTCGCAAATTGTGAATCGTTCCTTTCCCTTGTGCAGGTCCAAACAGTCGCGACCTGATCGAGTATTGATCAGGCTGCATTTGGGGCTTGACGAATCCCGGAGCTATGAGCATTGAGTCGCTAAGAGGAGAAAGGAACAACTGGTAGCCTTCGATGTCGTCAAATACTCGCCGATCCCAACCGAATGTAGCGCTGTCGGCATCTGTTAGTATTGTCGTCAGGCCGGAGGGCGCCAGCATGGGGGCAACTGCCTCGGAGCAAAACTGTTCTGTCTGGAGGGCCGTCGCCCGCAAGAAATTGAAGTTCAAAGAACGACGATAGGTTTCATAGTCCTGCCGCCACAGGTTCCTGCCATTATCCGGATCGGTGTGTACGAGGTCGCCTCCGAACATGGCGAAGACTACACGCACTGAACTGTCCGGCATCAGGTCGAACGGACCGAGCGAAAGCAGCCCCTGCATATCCTGTCCGTCGGCAATGTCGCGGATTATGGCCGTATCCACTGGCAGCCAGTTGTTGTCTGAGGCAGCGATACCTGCGGTCGTAACCTGGTCATAATCCCATTCGGAATGACTCATCATGTAGTACTTATTCAGGTCACCGTTTGGCGATCCTAATCCGCCAGTTCTATAGTCTCGAAATGGATCGGACGCAGTCCCGATCAGCCTTGGTCCGAAGTCAGTGGGATGACCGGAGATTTCGTTTACTGTCCACCAGTTAAAGTTGGTATCCGAAGGGGGTGGTTTCATGAGAACGGGCCGGATGGCAACGGCTGCCAGCGGGCTTAGTCCGCCCACAAACTGACCGGCAACGGGGTCGCCGTCGTTATCCATATAGTAGAATGTTCCAATATCCCGAAAGCTTCCGAAGAGGTTGTCCTCGCTACACCTGCCGTAGCTGCCGTCCGGGCAGATCTCCGGGGCGGTAAAGATACCGAGGTAGCCGTCAGTAATGCTTGAATGGCCGACATTTGTTATGGTGTAATCCATCAGTAGCAGATTTCGATATGGCAGTTCGTTAGTTGAGTATGTTTTCAACACTATGGATAGCCGCATTGGCCGATGAGGGCGACCCGAAAAATCGTACGGTAACTGACGGAAACCACCCTCGGTAGTAAATGTATCCGCGACCTGCACTCGACGGACTGTCCGCGCGGCGGCCGCAATTGGAGTGACTGCCCGTTGCTCGCTGGCCGACATGGGAGGCAGCACTTCGTATCCCCAACTGGTGACAAAGATTATCGAGTCGGTAGAATCATTTCTATTGGGAATGAGGCTCAGGTCTACAAGCTGGCCAGTGGTAACAAGGGTGTCGCCACCGACGATGCCGCCTATCCACAGGCTGGTCATCCAGGAATAATTGACTCCTTCGGATGCCGGGAACCTGAACTCAGATACAGTGCCCAGTCCGTTCATAACTGCGGTAAGCTTGCTGTTGGAATGCACACCATTAGTGGAAGGCCATAGGCTGTCCGGGGGCGCCCCAGGGTAGGCTCCAGCTACTATGGGAAGCGTCGGCAGCTTACCAACGGTTTCCTTTGGAAGTGAATCCCAAGAATCCTCCTCCTGGGCCATCAGATTGGTACAAAGCAGAGACAGTACAATCGCTGTTGCAAGGCCAGCATCCATCAGAGCTGTCGTTATTGCGGACGCAGACCATGCTCTCTTGCGAACCTGCGAAGACAACTCAATCTTGGTTTTTGCCTCGCCAGCAGGTTTCGGCCAAACACTGTACTTTGAAACTGGCATCGCTGCTATTTGTCCCCTGATTGAACCGCTTATCGAGAAGCCGAACCGGTCACCATTCTTGCCCGGGCACGGCCTTGCCCAACTCAGCCTTCTTAGGTGTGATCTGGCTTTCATAGTATAGACAGTTTAGTGCAGGATTTGTTTAATCGGTAGCGCAAATATCCTTATATATTCGGGTTCCTGATTCGGCCCGCTTCTTGCAGAATCACTCCCGCCGGCAATAGGTCTTGACAGACCGAACCGGCCTGATATATTGCAATGAACGATTTTGAAACTACATATACTACGGTAAAGTACCGGCCATTTTCGGATAGCCCAAAGACGATTCGGGTTAGGCAGATTCTGCGACAAAGAGGGGTCCAGGTCTCTTGTAATGGGCTGATTCAAATCTGTTCAGGCAGGTTAGCCGGACGGATTTGTCGTTATGTTCTGGAGGAAAGATGATACGGACGGGGTTCTGTTCAATACTGATTGTATTTTTGTGCGCACTACTGTCGCTTTTCGCGGCTAACGATGCTGCAGCACAGGGACCGACCGGTAACCCCACTGGAGGCATAAACCCGGTCGTCGTGGATTCGTTCCACATTTGCCTCGGTGAGACCATATTCGATACGCTCGATTTAGTACCGGACATTCCGGTTGACTCGCTAACGACCTTACGTATTGTGTCCGGACCGGGTTCACTTCAGACGGTTCTGACTCAGTTTTCAATTATGGGCTTTTATGAATACCTGCCGCCGGCGGCGGGATCATATGAGGTTACCTACGCTCTGGAACATAATGGCGCTCTGATTACAAATCTGTTCTATACTTACGTTGTTTTTGCCAATTCCGCCCCGGTATTGGGCGATCAAGGCTTCGCGGCCGCCATTTGTGATTCTGGAACCGCGCGGCAGCTGTTTCCACAGTTTGTGAATCCCGAGCAGGAATTGCTGGCGTGGACGATGCTTTCGGGATCGGGCAGCATAGGCGCCGGCACCGGTACCATCACTTACACGGTCGACACTTCCGGAGTCTACTCATTCCTGATCTCGGTTGCCGACAGTTGCGGAGCCGACACCGCGCTCATAACGGATACCGTGCATCTCAATACAATTCCCTGGGTTCGTGGTTTCGACTCGACCATTTACTTGTGTGCAGCCGATCAGATATGCTTTGAGGTCCAGGGTATCGACCCGGACGGCAATCCTCTGGGGATAGGCCAGGAAACCGGCCCCGGTAGTTTCACCATGCTGTCCGACAGTTCCGGCCAAACCTGTTTCTGGCCTGCGGCAGTCGACAGCGCCGTTTATACTTTCACTTACTGTGCTGACGACTATTGCGGACAATTAAAAGCGGCGGCGGGTGCCTGGTTGTGTGACGAAGATACGGTCCGTATAACCGTTCTCATCAACAGGCCGCCACAGATCGTATGCCCATCGCCGCAAACCTTCTACGCATGTCAGCCTGACAGCTTCTGTTTTACTATCGATGCAAACGATCCGGAGTTCGGTCCAATGACGTTCAGCGTGCTTTCCGGCAACGCTGCAGTCAGTGGGAAGACAGTCTGCGTCTTTGGCGATCAGTCGACCCAAATGGACGTCGTCATTGAGGTGGTTGACGAATGTGGACTGGCTGACACTTGCGTGGTTCCGGTAACGATTCAGGGCAACCGGGTTCCATATGTCACTATGGCCGCCGACTTCTCGCTTTTTCTTTGTGCAGCACAGACAGTTTGCTTTGCTGCCACCGCCGATGACCCGGACTTCGATCTGGCCGATGTGTTTTCCAACATTGGTTACTACGATAGCAATACAAATCGAATCTGTTTCAACGCCGACACCGCAGGAGTGTACGAACTCATTCTCACCGCTATCGATTCTTGCGGCGCCGTTGATATGGATACGACGATTGTCACTATCAATCTGCCCGGCCTCCCGGTTGTCAATCTTGGTCAGGATATAGCCATTGACCAGTGCGGGCTTTCCGAAATATGTTTTCCGGTGACCATCGAATATGATTCACTATCCTCGCTGATCATAGACGGTCCCGGCACCTACAATAGTCTGATCGGACAGATCTGCTTTACGCCTACCGGTTCAGGCAGCTACATCTTTACCGTCAGTGCAGAGGATTTCTGTTCCGGGACAATCGTTGCGGACACAGTGGAAGTCACGGTATCCATATCGAGCAATCCCTGGGTTAATCTGGGTGCGGACATTCAATCAAACAACTGTGGCCCGACCGAGGTCTGTGTCGATGTTGCTCATAGTTCTCCGTTCATTTCGATCACAACGAATATTGGTAGTTTTGACCCGCAGACTGATCAGATTTGCTTTACACCGCAGCAATCAGGGACGTACGCAGTGATCGCGACTCTTACCGATTCCTGCGGGTCGGTCCTCTCAGACACGGTCGATGTCGGTGTGACTATCACCAGCAGCCCGCCGCAACTGACCGCCATGCCGGATTCAACCGTGCGGCTTTGCGCTCCGGTGGAAATATGCCTGCCGATTACGGTGAGCGATCCTGATAATGACATTGCCTCTATCAGCGTCAACCAGGGAAGTTACAACGGCAGCGCTGTCTGCTTTGTCCCATACGATAGCGGCACCTACGAAATAATCCTGACCGCAACAGACAGTTGCGGCAACGTAGTGGCAGACACGGCTATGGTCACGGTTATTACCGATCAAGGAGTCTCAATTGTTTGTCCACCTGATACGTCGGTCTTTACTTGCAAGCCAGACACATTCTGTTTCCCGATTGGCGGCATTCCGGCTGGTTCGCAAGTGTCGGTTACCGGGATCAACACATGGTATGATTCCTCTACGCAGTCTGTGTGCTTCTATTCGGAATGTTCCAATACAAACAACATAGTTGTCACAGTTGCGACAGCCTGCGGTTCCCACTCCTGCAGTTTTACTGTCAATGTCCTCTGTAACAGCAGCCCTCTTGTGATCCTGTCTCCGGATACTGTCGTTGAGGCATGTGGCACGACGGAGGTGTGTGTGCCGGTCGGCATCAGCGATGTAGACGGAAATATCCAGCAGATCGTGGTCGATGGCGGCACTTTTGATCCAACCTACAGCGTGGTCTGCGTACAAACCGATACTTCGGGTGTCTACCGAATAGCCGTTACAGTAACCGACGAATGCGGCGACTCAGACTTTGACGAGATATTCGTAACGGTAACCGCCAATAATCCGCCGCAAATCCAGAGCATCCTGGCCGATTCGCTCTATTCGCAGTGCTCCTTCGAATCGATTTGTCTGCCGGTAACCGTCTTCGATTCTGACAGCAATCTCGCGTCCATCACATCTTCGCTCGGTACTTATGACAGCCAGCAGCAAGCGATTTGCTTCACTCCCGATTCTTCGGGTGTTTACTGCCTTGAAGTCTACGCGAGCGATTCGTGCGGGTTGACCGACACCGCTCAAGTATGTCTGGTCGTAGAACTAAGCGAATTTGTACTTATCGATTGTCCGATAGATACCATTATTGCCGCTGCGCTTTGTGGGCCTGACACAGTGTGTATCCCGCTAAATGTAACAGGGATCAATTTCCAGGTTACGACAAGTATTGGCTATTATACAAACGGCCAACTCTGTTTCTTTGCTGACACGGGCGGTGTCTTTACGATCGACGCGTACGGTACAGCTCAATGCAACAGCGATACGTGCCGTCTGACTGTGATGGTCGGAATGAACGAACCGGTGGCAATTGCCTGTCCCAATGATACTTCGGTATTCTTGTGCGGGCCGGACACCGTTTACCTGCCCTTCACAGCCTCGTCATCGATTCAGTCAGTCACAGCGTCTGATCCCGCATTCATCAGCGGTCAACAAGTGGGTGTGCCTGTTTCTACCGCCGGAGACATCTCTGTTACACTTACCGGTACCGGAGCCTGCGCAACTGCATCCTGTACCTTTACCTTGACAAGCCTGTTCAACAGTCCTCCGACCGTTACGGCCCCGGCTGATACGGTTTTTGAAGCGTGCGGATTTCAGGAATTGTGTCTACCCTTTAGTTTCTCCGACCTTGACAGCAACATAGTTGAAGTCGCTTCTTCACAAGGAACGGTGCAAGGCGACACGCTTTGCTATACTCCGACATCGGTCGGGACTCATCAAATTATACTTTCCGTGACTGACTCGTGTGGGTTGGTAGACAAGGACACGTTGACCATCAGCATAACATCAGGTGGCAGTACATTTATTGTTTGCCCTCCGGGACCGGTGGTGGATACAATCTGTCAGCCGGATTCCGTCTGTGTGCCTGCGCCAGTTACTCCGGCGGGCGCGACCGTGACAGTCCTGCCAGAGGGTTCATACAATCCGGTCACTGGCATGGTCTGTGTCTACTTCGGTCAGGCCGGGACAAAGGAGATTACAGTAATCTCCGAGGTGACCTGTGCGACCGATACCTGCCGGTTTACCATGCAAGCGGTTATGCAAACTGCCCCGACTATTTCCTGTCCGGTGACGCTTGATACGCTGGCTTGTATGTCCTCTCAGACGGATATCTGCGTGCCGGCTACAGTGACCGGTACGGGGGTGCAGGTGACAGTTTCGCCCATCGGTTCCTATGCAAACGGCCAGATTTGCCTGCCGATAGATACGGCCGGAGTGTATGATATTGAAGTAGTAGCAGAGAACTTCTGTGGCGCGGACACTTGCCATCTGACAGTCACTGCCACTGCCAACCAGGCGCCACAGCTCTTTGTGCCGCAGGGTCTCACTTTCGAGCGTTGCCCCGACGATACCAACCGAGTGTGCGTTGACAGTATTTTTGCCACGGACTTCGAGGGACCGGTTACTTTGACAATGGTAAGTGGAAATGGGACCTTCGGCGAACTGGCACCAGATAATTTCCAAGTCTGTTTCCGGCCGGACAGTATCGGCCCTCAACTCTTCGTATTCGAAGCGTCCGATGGCTGCAACGCGACGATCGATACGTTGGTAGTCGACTTTACCGAGAAGCCAAACTGCGACGTCTGTGTGCGCATGACAATTGACGGCGGCGCCTGTACGCCGGTGGGGGTCAGGCATGAGGTAGCACTCATGGTAGAGACCAACGATCCCATAGGCGGCTTCAATCTGCTTATGTCGTTCGATGCATCGGTAATGGTGTTTCTCTCGGCAACAATCGAGGCAACAGAGGTCGAGCCGTGGGAATACTTCACCTTCGGTCTTAACGATGGCAATTGCGGCGGCGCCTGCCCGTCCGGTCTGTTGCGGCTGGTCGCCATTGCAGACATGAATAATGGCCCTCTTCACCCGCCGGCTGAGAGTTTGAATCCAAATGGAACACTGGTTCGGTTGCAGTTTCAGCTATCGAGCGATCAGAATCTGGGAGATCAATTCCTGCCCATTTCGTTTGTCTGGTACGATTGTGGCGACAACGCCTTCAGCGATCCCAGTGGCAACACCCTTTTTATCGAAAGTCGCATTTTTAATTCCGAGGGAATTCTTCTATGGGATGAGGCGGACGATATCACATACCCAGAGCCATCACGCCCGTTCGGACTCGGAGCAGGGGACATCTGCATGAATCCGGATTCGGGTAAGCCGTCACC
>JBHHVC010000072.1:0-11546 GCA_046754125.1 Candidatus Zixiibacteriota bacterium | reverse complement strand
AACCGTGCGGCCCGGCAGGGTAACCAGTCGGCGACGAATGACAATCTTCGCACTGTATGACGGAGGTTTCTGTCAGCGGGGGGATGAGCGAGGGAACATCAGAGTTTCTCCCTACGGTCATTACGGGATGAAACGAGATAGAGGTCGAGTGGAATTCCTGGCGAGAGTTAAGATTGTTTATGAGGCGAGTCACTACAGATTGTGAGCCGTGGTTATCACCATGACATTTAAGGCAAATCTCATAACTGGCAACTGCCATATCGACCGGCGTCCCTTCACTGTTTATCCCGCTCACCATCGTTAAGGCACCATTGAGCGCTGGCGGCGGAGGATCATTGGCAGTAGCCGCATGTGGATTGTGACAATCGGAGCACTCGACATGACGGGGCATTGTCAGGACATCCTCGCCCACTTGATGAACGGAGGTGAAGTCTGCCACCGGATGAGTTGAGAAGAGACCAAGGGCAGCGTCAATGTCGGTACCTACGTTTCCGTTATGGCACACAAGGCAGTTGTTTTCCTCCTGATCGTAGCCTAACAGCACCGGAGGAGAGCCCGCTTCGTGTGGCTGATGGCAGTTCATACATCCGTTTTCAGCCACAGTGGTTCCATCAGCATGTGGCCAGGGGTCAATCCCCGACCCGTTCCACGATGCCGTTGCTGATTCGTGGACCGACGCTGTCCAGCCTGATTTATCATGACATCCCAGACACAGTTGAGAAAAGAGGGGGCTCTGCCGGAGAAAGCTGCCGAAGTCGTCGTTGTGAGCGTCATGGCAACTGGAACATTGCATCCGTCCGAGGTGGTCAAGCGGCACAGTGGGAGGTAGTGTTGACGGTGCCTTTAACTGACCATCGGCGATTGCAAGCTGATCGTCATACAAGAATGAGACCGGGTGATCGTCTGACAGATCAGTTTCCAGAAGCGAGTGCCCCGGGGGGAGAAAAACCGTACCACCCTGGAATTGTATCTGATTTGGCTCGGAGGAAACTGCCCCCAGCGCGATAGTGCCGTCATGACACGAAAGACAAAGCCTCGAAGTACCTGTTGGCTGACCCGGAATTGCCTGTAGAGTCGGTGAGTTGTAGACGATATAGGTCGCACGACTATCCTCACGATTCCATAGCGGCGGCTGGCCGCTGGCTCGATGGGGGGCATGGCAGAATATGCAGATTCTAGTTTCCGTGCTTGCCTTAATGCTGCCCGGGCCTGAACTGGAAAGGTTATGTGGCGTATTAGCGATCGATTGTCCAAAGGCGATGGGTCCGTGCACAGCTACAAGAAAAAGAACACCGAGGACAACGATCGATGAACTGGGCGAGGTCAGACAACCTCGCAGCATAAATTGAATCATCTGTCTACCTCGCTCCCCCACTCGAACACCTGGATTCTTCGATTATACATGTCAGCAACAAGAATTCGCTGTTCTCCGTCGATTGTAATGCCTGCGGGTTGCCAGAACTGACCGGCACTGGAGCCAGAGGTACCCAGGGTAAGCAATAGCCGACCCGACTGATCAAAGATCTGCACATTATCAAAAAGAGCGTCAGCAACATAGATGTTCTTATCGTCATCGACTGCAATTCCCTTCGGTTTGGAAAAGTATCCCGGGCCGTCTCCCAAGCCACCAAAGACTCGCTTCGGTTTAAGATTCTCATCGAGTATTCGAACCAGGCCCGTCAGACCCTCGACCACGTATATGTCCCCGTCGGGACCGACAGCAATGTACGACGGGGAATTCAATTCCAATCCGGTTTCTGTGCCATACACACCGTCAAGCCTGCCATCAAGATTGAATGCTGTGATACTATTGGCGGCCAAGTCTGTCACCAGCATTTTGTTCAGGGTCGGATGATAGACAACTCCGACAGGACGATTGAACCAGCCTGTAATCGAATCTATGATTTCCCCATCGGATTCAAGGATGAATACGCGTTTCAACCTGGAATCGGTCACCCAGAGTTTTCGGTCCGGTGCCAGTGCCATATCTACCGCTGATGGAAATCGCCGAATGCCCCTTGGCAGGGTCCGTGTCTTTTCCAACACGCCATTATCCGCATAGTCCGTGACGTATACAACCCCACTGCCATAGTCAAGCAGGTAGTAATCATTCACCGGACCAAAAGCAATGGCAACCGGCTTGGATAGGCTTTTGCGTCTGTCCGTCTTCTTGGAGAGGAGGGAACCTTGATAGAATGCTTCAGCATATGGATCAGTCAGAATTGAAACAAGCTGCAGGTGTTTCTCGCCGCCCTGGGACGGATAGCGAAAGGCAGGCACGGGATCGACTATGTCCGGTCGCCGCGCAATGCCGCACCCAGCTACCTGGAAAACAGAGATCATCACCACTATGAGAAGGAGCCGTACAGGAGCATTTATGTATCTACAAGTAGTGATCATCGTTTACAGCGTCCTTTTGATCGACAGGCTGACAAATGTTCTGTCTTCAGTTCCCACAACACTAATTTTTCGATCGTAGAGATCGAACCTCGCCTCCACCGAGAGCATCTGGACAGAGTAACGAACAACATTGCGCAACACAAGATTGTGTCCATCGTCACGTCGTCCTGCCCGGTTGATGTTGCTAAGGCGCGATTCCAATGTGAGATTACGGTGCGGTCGATACCATGCGTTGGCAGCAACCGTGAAGACCTTCGAACGCTCTTTCGTATCCAGAAAATCGGTATGAGCATACGATGTACTTAGTATGGCGTTAAGATTCCGCCCAATCCTAAACGAGTATCTGCCCAGCAGCTGGCGTCGCTTGTAAGGATTGATTCCAGAATTGCGGAGCAGATAGTCGCCTTCGACCCTCAATCGCCAGTAGTGAAGACTTACGGACGCTTTGTCTACGAAGACATCATCCAATGGGTTGAGCGGCATACCGGATTGCAGGGAGCGGTCCGACCTCTGGCGACTTGCTCGCAAGTCCAGGAACGGAGATATCGAAAGCCCCATACCGTATTGTTGGGTGAATTCGTCAAATTCAAAACTTTCCTGAGAAAGGACGATGTAGCTCACTTGTATGCTGTCTCCCTCAATTATTGAACTGGACAGCGGGATCACAATTTCATAGAACTCACCGGCCGTTTCGACAATGTAGTCGAAGCCGAATTGTGGAATCCGGTCGGGCCGACTAAGGTTCAAGACTTGTATGGACGAACTGTCCACTGCGCTTTCATCAATGAGTATCGGTGTAAGCATGCTGTACACAAACTCCTGACTCTTGAGTCTTTGCGAAACTCGCTTTAAGTCTTCTTCATATTGCCGGTACTTCAGGCCGTATTGCAAGGTGAAGTTCCCGAAGAAAGTCTCCTTCCTATAGTTGAATCGAAGAGCGGATGAAATGTCCTTTTGGTTCCCATCGTCATATGTGGTAACACGGCTGTCTCCGGATACGGAAGAAACGAGACTCCGATACAAACGGTGAATGAGCTTGATGGATGCGATTGTTACGCGCGACTTGGTATCGTCGGCCCGGTCAGTGCGATACGAGTAGGTGGCAAGGCCGGAAAGGCCGTGCCCGATGACGGCGTTGGCAGTCACCGAACTCTGAATATATCGAAGGACGGTCTCGCCCTTCTGGTGATTGTAGAGCAGACTACCTGCCACGTTTTGCTGTCTTCGCTTGTCGATGGATACTGTACCGGAGTATCGGGCCGTGTGGCTGGTGAAGGTCCTGTTGCTGCCGGCCAGTACATTGTGGCCGTATTCGTAGCGTAAATCGTTGCTGAGTCGAGGTAACAGGTAGCTCGCATCGTATCGCACTGTGCTGCGAACCTCGTCATTTTGGGTTTGCCCTTCGGAGAAATAGCGGGACCGCGTATAGGTTGCTAATTGGGAGAGATTGTCGTGGCTCCATGCTATGTTGCTGCCGACTGTGCTCGTCCGCACATTTGCGGCCGTGAGAAAGTCACTATCTACATTCGATATGTTTTTGGTCGCGTAAGCGCCAAGCGACAACGGGTGGCTCTTCAGCGCATCCAAACGCAACCGGTATTCCTGAAGGGTCTCGTAGATGTCAATCCTGCTATCGGGTCGTTGAGAGGAAACAAATCGCTGCTTCAGATTGAATCTGGTGTTGCCCGACCAACTCAACATACGCGGATGGTATACAGACCCCGACAGGGTCAGGTTCAGCGCCTCCGAAAAGCCATACTCGTTGTCTTGCTGCAAGGGTCGGCTGGATTTCCAGATGCGCTCTATCCTGTCGGAAAATGATGCTGATTCAATGCTTGCTGCGATCGAGTCAATGGCCACTGACCGGATCGGCTGGGCTTCGCTGCTTCCGCATATTGCTACCAGTATCACCGCAATTAACAGAAACAGTTCATCCAGACCGTGCAGGCGCCGGTAACGCCGGCCTAAACAATGACGCATCCACATGGCGTGCTTATTCCAGGAAAAACTCATCTGTAGACAGATGCGGGGTGTGACAATCTGTACAATCATCCGATTCTTCCAATTCGGGATGGTCTTCCGATCCATCACCAATCGTCTCGTCGTGGCACTGAAAGCAAAGGACCTTCACCGTGTCGGCCAAGAGCAGTTTTTCATTGCCTGAGCGATGGGGGTGATGGCAAGTGGTGCATTCACCAGCAGCTACCGGGGCATGAATGTTCATATTGTTTTCATCGGCATAGTCTTCGGTCATGTCATCGTGGCATTCAAAACATAGCTCCTCAACCGGCATGACCAGCCAACTCTCGCCGGTAGCCTGACTGGTCCCAAGTGAAGGCATGGCGCTGTTTCCTGCCGCCGTACTTTTTGACCGAGGCATGTTGTGACATATGGAGCAATCTCCGTCGGCGTAAGGAGCATGGAAAAACACTTCACTGACTACTCTTAGAGAGTCCGCTCTTGCCTGGCGAATGAGTCGGCGGTTTGTGCGCTGCACTTCAAGCGAATCCTCCTCGCTATTGACGTATACACTATCGCGCCCATCCCGATAACCATCGAACAGGAACGACATGATTTTCCTGTTTCGCGTTTCACCGCAGCCTGCGCCGAATGCTTGTGATAGAGCGCCAAGGACACAGGCCAGAATTATCGCGTGACCGACCTTTCTGTCCGCCATTCTAGCGATCGCCCTCCGCTTTGCTGTCGGGTTCACCTGTCGGGTCGGACTCGGATTCCTTGTCGAAGTATGAATCCTTGCCTTCACCGAAAGCATAAATCGAAATCCCGTTTGGCCCGTACTGGTTTGTTACAATCAAGGCATATTTCATGTCAAATCGCTTGTCGACGAATTTGGAAAATATGTCAAGGTTACTGTAGGCTATGGTGACACCGGATGGCAAATACAACCCCCCCGGTTGGACGCTAGGGCCGCCAAAATAGAGAACCAACTCCCCGTCGGGTGAGAAAACCTGGACGTTTTCAAAAGATGCGTCGGCGACGAAAACAAACCCTGATGAATCAACGGCAACGCCCCTCGGACGGCCAAATTGCCCAAGTCGATCACCTAGTTCACCGATAGTCCTCAGATAGCTCAGACTGCTATCGAATACCTGAACGTTTCCGGCAAGAAGGTCAGAAACATACAGATTTCCCTTATGGTCGACGGTGAGGTTCACCGGCATCCTGAAGACGTTGGTCGGCGCGTTTTCGGAGCCTTTCGTAGTAGCGATAAGCTCTCCCGAATGTCGGTTGAGAACTTCTACTTCGTTATCCACCGCATCAGCAACATAGAGTTTGTTACCATACACTGCTACCGATGTCGGTCCAAATTGACCCTCGGAGCCGATTGTCCTGACAAACCTGTCGCTTTGGTCGAAAACGTAGACACGGCGCTTGAAGTTATCGGCTATATATTTGGTGCCATCGTTTGAGATAGCAATGCACAGAGGTTTGCCAAACTCAAAAGACTCCTTTTCACCGAGAGAATACATTTTGCCCTCAAGCACGTCCATTATCACGACTTCTCCCCTTCGCGAGTCACACACGTACAGCTTGCCCCGGTAGTAAGTTGATGAGTGCGGCTTAAGAAGAGCATCGACCTGCTCCTTTTGGCCGGTAATGAACTTCTGAAAACCGCTGACCTTGGTTCCTACGTCTTTGCTTGTGTGATACTTGGTGAGAAACTGGATTCTCGGGTTTTGCGGTAACGGAGGATAGAAGACAGTCTCAAGACGGGTGGTCGCTTTGCCGCCGCAGCCTTGCATAGAGAGCGCAACTGTAATCAATACACATAGGGCAATTGATATTCCTGTGCTGTAACGAGAAGAGTCTTGCATTGTACTTGATCCTTATCCAATAACTCGCACCGAATTCCTTCAACCTGTCTTTTCGCCCGGATCCTTTTCACACGCTATCGGCAATAATAGCCTACAAAGACCAAACAGAAAGAGAAAAAACAATTCCCTTTTTTTCCCGGATGATAATGTCTGCCACCGACAAACTGCTTGCCGTTGTTGTCCTTTGTCCGAATCTGCAAAAACAACCCCGGATTGAGCCGTTGCCCAGTCCGGGGTTCAATAAAATAACTGTCGCTTCGGACAGCACTACATGCCCTACTTGTTATGGCAGGACAGGCACAATGCCGAAGCACCATCTGCCTGCGATGCCTTCTGTGACAATCTCAGCAAGTGAGTTCCAGCCCTGGCTTCGTTATCATGAACATCATGACAACTTGAGCACTCTACTTTGCCACCCGGAAGAACATCTTCGACGTTCCCGGATGAACCCATTGGCGTCGTCGCCGGGTCATTGAGGCCATCAGCATCGGCGGCGTCATAGACATAATCAACCGAGATCGGGTGAGTACGTCCCAGATCGCCGGAGTTATTCGCACCCGGGACTGCAAAACCTGAGTCAACATCCCATATGTAGGTCGTCGGCGTCGAGTACTTATCAAACTCGTCCAACCCGACAGTACCATCGTGACAGCCGAGGCAGAGCTTTGATACTCCGTCCGGTTGCCCAGTCGACGTACCGTCCATATACGTGTAAGTCGAATAGGTGACGCCAGAAACCTGGTGGTTCCAGAGCAGCCCCTGTGGGTAAGTACTTTTCTGGTGATCGTGGGGGACGTGGCATGTTCGGCAGATTTCTTCGCGTGGATTCCATGTCTCCGTCGAGAAATCATGCGGCGAGCTTGCCACTCCTGCTCCGCTGCCACTGGCAAAAGCACCAGTCCCCAGCACAAGCAGCCCCAGACCAATCGTCAATTGTTTCATCACTCCTCCTTCAAAGTGTGTATCTAATAGTGAATTGGGGGGTTCGTCTTGTCGGCTCTTTTCGATCAAGCTGTTGCTCATCGTTGTCATCCCTTCGCTTCCATCGTTCAAAGTGTCATCATCATTTGTTTGACAACACGTGTAGAAGCAAGGGGTGTGCCGTCCGGCAGCGGTTCAGAATCATTCGCGTATTAGCCAACACCACAATCACTTACAGATATGGCGTTAATTATGGGATGGCTCAGGCGCTGAATTGATTCTCAGGACTGAGAATCAAGATGACTATTGTTCTCATTCGCGGGAATCTCAGTGCCGATGGAGCCGGCTGAACAGCCTGACTGCCATCTAAAAGGGAGCTGAATCGGGGATTGAAAATGGGCGGGCGGGGTCCAGTGCGATGTTAATCGATTCCAAACTCGTCGAGTTTTCGGTAGAGCGAAGACAGACCGATTCCTAGTACTTTCGCGGCGAGTTTTTTGTCATTACCGCAACCTTGCAACGTCTTGATGATGAAGTCCTTTTCAAATCCTCTTATCGACGATCGATAATCGCCACCACTTTCAGAGCTACCGACAGCACCCCTGATCGAGTCCGGCAAATCGGCCATCTGTATCTGCTCACCACTTGACAGCACAGCGGCTCTCTCTACTACGTTACGAAGTTCTCGTATGTTGCCCGGCCACCTGTACGACAGTAGCGCCGCTTGAGCCTCGGGGGAACAACCTGCAACACTAGTGTTGATTCGTTGCCGTGTCTCTGCGAGGAAATGGCGAGCCAGCACGGGGATATCCTCTTTACGTTGCCTTAGAGGAGGGACCTGGATATCCACGACATTGAGGCGATAGTACAAGTCTTCCCTGAACCTGCCTGCATCAACCTCACCCCTCAACTCTCTGGCCGACGCAGCTATGACGACAAGATCCAGGGCGACGGATTCAGTCATACCGATCGGCGTGACAGTTCGTTCCTCCACTACCCGGAGTAACTTGGCCTGCATAACCAGTGGCAACTCGAGTATCTCATCAAGGAAAAGGGTTCCCCTGTGGGCAGACTCGAACAGGCCTTTCTTGTCGGTCACAGCGCCAGTGAATGCCCCCCTGGCGTAGCCGAAAAACTCCGCCTCCATCAGATGTTCCGGTACAGCTGCACAGTTGACAGCGACAAAAGCATTCATACTGCGGGTCGAGCACAGGTGCAATGCTCTCGCCACAAGTTCCTTGCCGGACCCACTTTCGCCGTGGATAAGCACGTATGACCCCGCTTGGGCGACCCGTCGAATCGTCTCCTTCAGCCGAATCACACTATCACTGGCTCCAACAATGGCTTCGAGAGATAGATAAGCGCTGCTATCGGTCGCTGGAGGTGACTTTGTCCTTGAAGAATGTATGCGCTCAAGCTTCTGCTTTATGTCCTCGAAAACTATCGGTTTCAGGATATAGTCGCACGCGCCCGCCCTGATCGCGTCGACAGCAGTTTCTACCGTCCCAAATGCCGTGAAAATGACAAAATCAACCGTGGGATGCTCCGTTTTCAATGCGGATAGGAGCTCCATGCCTCCCATATTCGGCATTTGAACATCGGACAACACAATATCGACCGCCCGGCGACCAAAGGCAGATAGTGCCTTGGCACCATCTGCGGCAGTTGTCACCTCGAACCCCTCTCCTCGCAGGTACTCGGCCAAAGGCTCGCGCACATCACGCTCGTCCTCGACGATCATGACTCTAATGCTTTCGGATCTCATGCCTTGATTACTCCACGTAATGTTATGGTAAACATCGTCCCAACACCTGTGGAACTTTCGACTTCCAGGTCCCCTCCCATATCGGTAATGATGCGGTATGTCACCGACAGTCCCAACCCTGTCCCCTCGCCCGGCGGCTTGGTCGTATAGAACGGCTCAAAGACGCGCTGGAGGTTTTCTTCGCCAATGCCGTGACCATTGTCGGTAACGCAGATCCTGCAAAAATTCTCGTCCGAGTACAGGCGAATCTTTAGTCTAGGCGATTCGACCCCCTTCATGGCATCAAGAGCATTCATGACAATGTTGAGAATAGCTTGAAAAAGCTGATCTCGCCTAACCTTCATGCGGACATCATTATCAGGTTGCTTGACATCCATCTCGACATGCCTGGCCCTTCGATCAAAGCTGGCGATTTCCAGCGCTCCTTTAATGACCTCAATGATGCTTGTTTCACTGTCCTCTTCTTCGGTGACGCGGGCGAATTCGGAAAGGTTCCGGACGATTTTGCTTATCCTGTTTATGTGGTAAGTAATCAGGTGGAGGTTGTGCTCAAGTTTATCGGGTTGGTCCGTCTTTTGCGTAATCTGCACCAGTGAGGAGATAGCGGACAGGGGATTGCCCACTTCATGAGCCACGCCGGCAGCCAACTGACCGATTGAGGCCAGTCGTTCATGCTGTTCAAGCTTCTGGTCCATTTTCCTCTTTTCGGATACGTCGATCAACATGAGAAGCAGAATCTTGTCGCCGCTTTCGGAGGTGGTAAGTGAAGCCTGTACATCCACATATTGAATGCCGCCTGCCGTCTTGAATATATGATCAGACCCTATAGCTACTATCTCTTTGGAAAGTGCCCTCTTCACGACGTTGCCGGAAAAAATCTGTTCCAGTAGCTCGAATTCCTGCACCGGACGTCCGATTAACTTTTCCTGCTCGACACCAACAAACTCACCGGCCTTCCTGTTGGCCGCCAATATAATGCCGTCTACCGAGAGACTGAGTAGCCCCTGAGGTGAATTGTCAAAGATAAAGCTTAACTTGTTCTTTTCTTCAAGCAACAGTTTCCGGGACTCGGTGAGAGAGGCTGTCCGCTCCTCTACTTCAGATTCCAGGTTGCCATAGAGCTCTCCCAGTCGCGTGGCGGTGCTGTCGATTTGTCGATTAATAAAGCCGATAAGGTCGTGCTGCGTTTGCCCGGGTTCCCTCGAAAAATCCCCTCCCGCCATTCGCTTCAATCTGCCCGCGATCAGGCCCAGCGGTTCGTAGGCGATCAGACGGAGTAGATAATAAGTGAAAGATATGAACACAATTGAGACGATGGAGAGAATTACCAGTAATTCCATACGAGTCCCCTTGACCCGCTTGTCGAACTCGGTCAGAGAAAAATCTACAAGGAGAGTCCCCTGTTGTGGGTCTGCCGGATCATGGCATTTCTGGCATCGCTCTTTGTTCTCGACAGGCAGAACAAAATGGAAGACTCGCTCATGGTCATCTGTGGTATAGATTAGCTGTGGCTCCAACCCCGGCTGCGATACAGAGTGACATGATTTGCAGTCCGGATCCTCCCTTGGGTCCAGTGTTCTACCTACCTCGATCCCGTCTTTGGAGAAGACGACCTGATTGTCCGGTGTCAGAAGCCTCAGGTTTACGAACTGACTCTTGTGCCCCTCACCGACAAAATACCCCTGGGCCCGTTCACGCTTTGATCCTGCCGAATCGAGCATTATGGATTCGAGGGAGGTTCGAATGGAGTTGACCTGGGCTTCCATATCGTCGTGTGTCTCGGTGAAGTGCTGCCTGTCTATTACCCAGCCTCCCACGAACATGGTCACTATAGTGAGCGATGAGATTCCTACTACCGTCTTTATCAGCAGCAGAAAGGTTAGTCTTTTTTCTTCAGTCAGTCTGCTCATCGCCTCAGGTCCATAACAACTGCTGCGAATCTACCGCCTTGAATCCCCCGACGCAACCGCGTTTGCGGGCTGTTATTCTGTGGGCGGCAGACGTCTCGTCTGCCCCTCGAATGTTTCTGAGGCAAGCAGCAGACCAGAGGTCTGCCAGCCACGGGATATTGTGCGCGAGTGCCCCACAGCTTGCTGTGGGTTGATACACAAACGAAAACCCGGCGACGACAACCGTGTCGTCACCGGGTCTTTTTGTCGGACTCGGGCGCGTCCGTTCCCCCTCAGTGTCTTGTCTATTTCAGCAGCAGCATCTTCCGGCTCTCGACCGCCTGTTCGGTCTGCAGGCGATAGAAGTATATCCCCGACGCTTTGTCAGATGCATCCCATGTCACAGTGTGTGTACCGGCCGAGTATTCATCATCGGCCAACAGCGCGACCTGCTGACCAGCGACATTGTACACGGCCAATTGCACATGCCCCGCGCTGGGCAGCGAGAACGATATCTCGGTAGTCGGGTTGAACGGGTTGGGGTAGTTGATCAACTCGATTTGGTTCGAGAGTGAGGCGATAGTAGTACCGCCGTCTGGAGTACCGTCGTTGCCATCATCATCGTCGTCATCGTCATCGTCATCGTCGATTCGGATTACGATACAATCGCTTCCCTCGAAGGCAGTGCCGTCTATAAGCTCGCCGGAAAGTGTCAGTTCGAAGACATCGCTGTCC
>JBHHVC010000071.1:0-11563 GCA_046754125.1 Candidatus Zixiibacteriota bacterium | reverse complement strand
AGCCTGCAGTGACACCCCCCCGACAGGTGGGTCTATCCCAATCCAAATTGTGCATCCATCTCAAGTATAACATCCGGTTTCCCCTGATACCAGAGATATCTGCTCCAGACCAGTCACGTGCAATCTACTGTAAAGCCCTCCCGACAGGTGGCTCAACCAATTGGCCTTAGTTGACCAGCGCTGTCGGATATCAGTCTGGCGAATAACCGCTCGAAATGACTGCACTGCTGGTCGTGCGAATATCTGCTTACCGCAACTCGTCTAGCCTGTTCTGAAAGCGATCGAGCTGTCGGCGGACTGTCGAGCAGTTTCTTAAGAGCGCTGGCCAATTGATCGACCGAGTCCGGTTGAATGAGCAGTCCCGTCTGTCCGTCCTGAACGATATCCGGAGTCCCCCCGGAGCCAGTGGCAATGATCGGCAACCCCGAGGCCATCGCTTCGATTGTAACCATGCCGTAAGTTTCCGACTGCGAAGGCAGCACAAACAGGTCCATCGCGGCATAGGCGAATTCGATCTGCTCAATATGAGGTCGAAAGTGAACGCAGTCGCTCAGACCATGCTCATCGATCAGCGACTCAAGTTTCTCCGTATACTTCAATCCCTCGTCGGCGGTTGCGTCTCCGACTAAGAGCAGCTGCAACATCAGCCCGTCGCGACGCACTTTTGCGCAGGCCTCAATGAGCAGATGCTGCCCCTTCTTGAAGTCGAGCCGTCCGACAACCCCTGCGATGGGCACGTTTCCGGGCAGACGTAGATGCTCTCTTGCCTTTTCCTTTGAGGGCAATCTATCGGTGAATCGACCGATTTCAATCCCGAACGGGATGATTTCGATCTTGCGAGGGTCCAACCGGGTGCGACTGGCAACATTGTTCGCGAGAAAGGGCAGGGGAGTTATCCAGGCATCGAGCCGCCCGTATTCCCATGTATGAAACCAGTCTTTCTTGTCAATTCCCAATTGCATGTGCTGCACATACACCAGCCTAAGTGGTGGACGGGCCATCAGTTTAGATAGGACCGTAAGAAACAGGTCATGGTTGCGGTGAACAAGAGCAATATCTACGCCGTCGGAGTGCATGGCAGCAGCCAGTTGTCTGGCGTTGAGCAGGTCGCCATACCGAAATGTTGATCTTACTAATCGAACACTGAGCCTTTCCGACAAGGCTCGGCCAGCCAATGGGGAATCGGGATAGGCATACAGAAAGATATTGCAGCCACGACCCTTGAGCCACGTCGACCAGCGTACGACGTTGATCTCCAACCCGCCCCATGAGTTTGACAGGCAGATCATGCCGATTGAGCACGGCCTTGCTCCGTTTCCTCTTGAACCAAACATCTGTCAGATTACCCGAATCGGTATAACAGAGGTGCGTGCTGGTGGGCCGACTTCTCGGCTAGCCGGCATCCCAGCGGGCCAGCAAACCGGTGAACCGGCATATCGGAGTGGCCCAATCAGGCGTCGTTGGCGGTCGGTTCCCGGTCGTCGGTAAGAGCAGGGTCCTTCACTAAGATAGCGGCCGGTATAAGAACGCAGTAGCCGATTACTAGAAGAAGTGGCGCGAGAGTCATCGACCCAATGCCAAGCTCGACATACCCATACACCAAAACCGCCAGGGCCACAGCGAACAGGATGTAGTTCCGACGTCCAAAGGGCCACCTGATCTCTTCATGCTCGGCGGCAACTGTCTTTTTTAGTTTAGCCATATTGTTTCCTACACCCAAAAAGGGGTGATCTGAGCCTAAGTCAAGCTATTTGTCCAGGGACATTTATAACGCCCCATAATTCTTGTGGGCGTCAGGCGTCTCGTCTGCCCCTCAGAGGTTTCTGATGTCAAGTAGCAGCCCCGGAGGTCTGCCAGCCACTATCGATCTCCTGCTTATACGAGCTAAACAGGCCACAGGCCCACACAAACATCAATAGTTGTCTAACTTCCTCGTCGGCAAAAGTCGCTTCCGACAAAGAAGTAATGAAAAACAGCAAAGACCCGGCAAGGGCTGCAATTGAAAGTCGTCTTAGCCCGGCCTCTCGTCCGTGCTTCCAGCCCATAAAGCTATATCCGATGACCGACAACCACATACCTAAGAAGAAGAGAGCACCGGGGATACCGGCGATGGCGGCGATATTGAGCAGATCGTTGTGTGCGTGCGCGTACCATCGCACTTTCGGCATATCCGGACGCAGTCGTGCCACGTATTCACTCTGGAAGTTTCCCTGTCCCACGCCAAGGAGCGGGTGCTCACCGATGATATCGACTGCCCGTTCCCAGATAAACATGCGACCACCTTCGTATTCGCCGCCAAAGTCCTTGCCCATATTGTCCATATACCTTTGCGGCAGGCCGGGGAGCATCAGCCAGGCCGCCGCTGCAACGGCCAGAGCTACCGATCCCGCCCTGACAAAATACCTCGCGCCCATCAGCACGGAGGCAATCAGCATAGTAGCCAGTATGGCGGCCATTGGTGTACGGCCGAACGACAACACCGTGGCAACCACACTTAAGATTGCGGCAGTGAGCAGGAATCGGCGGCGCCCGCGCCCGATATCGTTAAGCCTCTGCAGACCATACCACAGCAGGAACATCGAAACAGTCGCGTACAAATTGGCAAAGGTCATCCGCGAAGAAAACGGCCCGCTCACTCGATAGCCAAATCCCGGCGCTGGAGTCAGGGAATCGTGGCGAAACCAGTTGACACCGGTAAGGTATTGCAAGATAGCGTAAACTGAAAACAACATTGCTCCGGCTGCAAGGACTGTGATCAATCGTCGACGATTCGATGAATCCCTGAGCAGGTACAAGGCAATGAACAACGCGCCAAACAGCCACTCCTCTTTGCATATGAGCAAAGATGCAATCGGCTTCGCACCAATCGACGCTGTGAACAGGAGCCAGACAACATATAGGCCTGCAAACAGATAAAACCACTTCAGCTCCCGAACGAACGGATTATAACGGGTTGCAATGGCCAACACCAAGAACAGGGACAAAGATATGCCAAGAGCTATCTGCGAGAAGGCAATTGAAAAAGTAGATCCAAAGATAAAAAGGGAAAAAGTTATGCAGAGCGTACGGTTTAGTAGTGCCAGGCTCTTAGTGGTCATCCAAACAGATCGCCTTCAATTAACTCTACCAGCAGATGAATGATAAAAATATGTTCTTCCTGAATGCGCTGGGTGGATACATGCGGGACAATCAGACTTCGGTCAACCAGCTTGGCCAACTTACCGCCGGTACCGCCGAGCAGTCCGGAGGTGAGCAGGCCTTTCTCTCGCGCAGTCTGGACAGCTCGCACAAGATTGGCCGAATTGCCGGAGGTGGAAAGGACTATAAGCATATCTCCCTTATTTCCGATTCCTTCAATCTGCCGGGCAAAGATATTCTTGAACTGGTAATCGTTAGCTGCGGCGGTCATAACCGACGGATCCACACACAAGGCCAACGCCGGTAGCGACTGTCGATTGCGATCGGAGGTTAGTCGAACTATCATCTCGGCCGCGAAATGCGATGCGTCGGCTGCCGAGCCGCCATTGCCGGCCAGTAGCAACTTATGTCCGGAACCAATGACAGCCGAGATAACAGCAGTCAGTTCAAGTATATGAGAGCCGAGCTTCTCAACCAGCGATTTGCGCAGGATAGCCGATTCATCGGCAATCCGAATGATATGGACGAGTTTTTCTTCCTGATTCATGTTTTTACTACACCCCGACGATGTGCGGCATCAGTCATTTCCCGTAATCGACCAAAAGGATCGTCGCGTTCGAGTTCGCTGCCGACCACAACAAACGATGCACCCGCCTCGATTCGCTCTACGCAATCTTCCGGTGTGCGAAGTCCGCCACCCACCGTCACCGGCAGCCGAACAGTTCCGGCAACTTCCTTAACCATCTCCGGCGGCACCGGCATTTGAGCACCCGAACCTGCTTCCAGATAGATCATCTTCATACCCAAACACTCGGCGGCCAGGGCATGTGCTGCTGCAATGTCTCCCTTGCTGCGCGGGATCGGCATAGTTCCGGAGATGTACTGTACCGACGTAAGCGGTCCGGACTCGACTAGCATGTATCCTGTGGGGATAGCTTCCAATCCGTACTTCCTCACCAGCGGCGCGCCTTTGACCTGCTCTTCAATCAGGTAGGCTGGGTTTCGCCCCGAGATCAGCGACATAAACAACACAGCGTCGGCTTCGGGTGACAACTGCGCATACGAACCGGGAAAGATAACTACTGGCAGGGTGGTGCGACTTTTCATCTGGGCAATTTCCCGGTCGAAATTGGAATGTACCGAAAAGGACGTTCCCACCAGCATGCCATCTACTCCGCAACTCTCGGCCGCCTCAACAAGAGGAAGAAACTCTGACGGGGATTTACGGTCCGGGTCGATGAGCAAAAGAAATCCCCCGCCACGCTCTTCAGACGCTTTTGTCAGGCGTGTGTAGATACTACCGTCAGGCATCAGTAGTTGTCTTTCCCTTCCCGATCAGGGTGATCGCAGTGTCGAATAGCTTCTGAGCGACGGTGTTGTTGGCAACAGTTCCCTGTGCGAAGGTCGGCTTTCCGCCACCGCGCCCGCCAAAAAGAGCGAGCAGTTGCTTGGACAGTTTACCTATGTGAACAGCCTGCTCGGTCACCGCCGTGTGGCTCGCCGCTGCCATGTATGTCGCTTTACCATTTACAAACCCGATGGCAATCGCCACCGTCGGCGAAGCTTGCTCTTTCTGACTGTCGATCCACCCGGACATGATATCGCGATCGGTCTCGCCGAACTCGTGCGTCATCACCGTGACAGCACCGACTTTCAACTGCCGACCAACGGACTCCCGGGAGCCACTGAACATCTCAGTCTTGGTTTTCTTGAGCTCTTTCTGAAGTGATGCGGCCTGTTCTTTGAGCGCCTTAACGCCGCCAAGGGCATCTCCCTCCTGTCGTCCCACGACAGAGACGACATCGGACCGGAACTGTTTGAGGGCAAGCATTCGCTCAATGGCTGCGCGGCCGGTGATCGCCTCCATACGGCGAACTCCGGATGCGATACCAGTCTCGAGCGTGATAAGAAACGGGCCAATCTGTCCGAGCGAATCGACATGCGTTCCGCCGCACAACTCTCTGGAAAAATCGTCAACCGAAACGACACGTACTTTGTCGCCATACTTCTCACCGAACAGCGCCATTGCGCCGGTCTTTTTGGCTTCTTCAACCGGCATCTCCATTGTTTTAACCGACGTGTCGAGCAGAATCTGGTTGTTCACAATTGTTTCAACCTCGTGAACTTCCCGTGGAGTCATTGGTTGATGATGTGAAAAATCGAATCGCAGCCTATCCGGTCCGACATACGAACCGGATTGTTTGATATGTTCTCCCAGCACCTGCCGCAGCGCGGCATGGGCCAGATGGGTAGCGGTATGGTTGCGCATAATGTCCCAGCGCCGTTCGGTGTCGACCTCGGCCGTGACAGTTGAGCCGACAGCCAGATCGCCGATGCTTCCCGACTGGCATGTGCCGAGATGGATGAAATAGTCACCGTACTTTTCCACCGCTGTCACTTGTACTCTTGTCGTCTCGTTAGAAACAACACCAGTGTCGCTGGTCTGTCCGCCCGCCTCGACATAGAACGGAGTGCGCTCAAGAACCAAGCCGACACTCGGAGCCATTGATGCAACAACAGTTGTCTCGATTGCAAGCGACTCCCGCACAAACTCAGTCGGCCGGACCTTACCGGCAATCGAATCAACCAACTCGCCAATTACCCGCTTCTCTGACTCGGTCAGATCGGTCTGAAAAGCTGCCGAAGCCCTCGACTGCTTTCTCTGTTCGTCCATTGCCTGCTCGAATCGATTCTCGTCGACCGTCAGCCCCTGTTCCGCTGCCATGATTTCGGTCAGATCGAATGGAAAGCCATACGTGTCGTACAGCGTGAAGGCATCCATTCCATCGACAACTTTGCTGCCGGTGGTTCGGGTTCGTTTTGCGATCTCTTCAAACTTGACAAGACCAGTCTCCAAAGTACGACCGAACGATTCTTCCTCGGCGCGAATGACCTTCTCAACATGCCCCTGCTTTTCCCTGATCTCCGGGTAGGCATCTCCCATCTGTTCAACCAGTGCAGGCACCAGCTTGTAGATGAACGGTTCGCTTGCCCCCAGCAGTCGTCCGTGACGCGCGGCACGTCTGAGTATTCGGCGAAGAACATACCCCTGCCCCTCGTTGGATATACCGGCTCCATCGGCGATAGCAAAAGTGAGCGCGCGCAAATGATCGGCGATCACCCGGTGCGATGCGACATGGTCTTCATAACGAGCATGAGTAATATCAGAGACTGCTTTGATTAGTTCCGTGAAAAGATCGATCTCATAATTGCTGCCAACGTTCTGCATTATTGCCGCAATACGCTCCAGCCCCAGGCCGGTATCGATTGAGGGTTTTGGCAGGGGAACAACGCTTCCATCCGAAAGTTGATCGAACTGCAGAAACACCAGGTTCCAAAACTCTACAAATCGTTCGGTCTCCCCATTGACAACGTCGTCAGGCCCTGTGCCGAACTTTTCGCCTCGATCAAAATGGATTTCAGAGCATGGTCCGCAGGGACCGGTGTCACCCATCGACCAGTAGTTGTCTTTCTTGTCAAACCGAAGTATGCGGCCATTCTTCAATTCCGGCGCTATCTTCTCCCAGAGAGCAAAAGCGTCGTCGTCATCATCGTAGACCGAAACCCATAGCCGCTCTGTTGGCAGTTTGAGTTCTTTGGTTATCCACTCCCATGCATACGATATCGCTTCCTCTTTGAAGTAATCGCCGAAGGAAAAATTACCGAGCATCTCAAAAAAAGTGTTATGCCGGGCAGTGAACCCGACATTGTCGAGATCGTTATGTTTCCCACCGGCACGCATACACTTTTGTGTACTGGTAGCGCGGGAGTAGTCGACCTTGCGTTGTCCGGTATAAACATCCTTGAACTGGTTCATCCCGGCATTGACAAACAACAGGGTAGGGTCGTCGTAGGGAATGACCGGCGACGACGGCACCAGTCGGTGATCCCGCGCCATAAAGTAGTCCAGAAAAGACTGTCTGATATCTGCTGTATTAATTGCTCGACTCCTCTTTCCAATCTTCGCTCAGAGCGTCAAATGCGCTGCGGGCGGTCTGATAGCCGAATCCGCAGCGCGAAAGGTAAGTATACGCCTTGCGTCTTGCCGTTTCAAGGTCAAACTCCCGCATGCGGTCTATACGTCGCCGTAGCGCGGCTGCGGCCAGCTCAACGTCATCCTCGCCCGACATAACCTGATCAGCCGCCCGCTCGGCCAGTTCGCGGTCGATCATCCTCTTTCTCAAGTAAGCGATTAACACACGGCGTCCGCATGGGCGACGCTCCAGTTGCCGTTGGGCAAGCATCAGGGACAGTCGTTCATCGTCGAGCAGCCCCGACCGGCGGTATTTCCTGATGATTTCAGCTATTGAATTGCTGTCGAATCTCCGGCGTTTCAGTTTTGTGCGCAACTGGCCAACGGTATGCTCGCGAATAGCCAATAGCCTGAGAGCTGTCTGGTCACACAGATACAGGTCAGATTCGGCCCGCAGCCGATTGGCCTGGGACTCGGTCAGTACAATCCCTTCCTTAAGGCGAAATTCAGCCACACATTCAGGGGAGATAATCAGTTTGTCGTCGCTGTCTGAGAGGGTGATTCTCACTTGAGTGCCGGTATGTTTGAGTCGGACCAGTCGAAGCTGTGTCATGGCCTCAATAATGTGTAATGGCTTGGACAGATTCCACAATAAACCTGCATGACCAACTCGCAAAATCCCTGTTGACAACAATATCGTTGCGAGGTATTGTGCAATGAAGGAAACAGTATCGATAACCTGTTGATACAAAGCGGAATGGAGATTCCTGAAAAACAAATAATGACATATTGCTGTATGACACGAAGATATGACTGTATATCCCATCGTACAACACGAATGCCGGGCAATTTGACCGAGCACACGGAGAACAAATGGATCTCGACCTGAAAGGCAACATAGAACGTTTTACGCTGCCGGAGATATTTCAACTGCTGGCCGCCGGACGAAAGTCGGGAACGCTGGGAATCCAGCGGGATGACTCTATCGTGATGGTCTATTTCAAAAACGGTGAGATTGTGTATGGCTACGGTCCGCGCCAGACCTTCCACCTCGGCCAATTGCTAAAACAGAGGGGGGCTATCACCCCAAGCCAGTTGGAACAGGCCGTTAAGATTCAGGCCCAGTCTGAAAACAGCAAGCGGCTTGGTGAGATTATGATCTCCCGGAGATTCATCGACAGAGCTGACCTTGAGCGAGTCATAACGAGCCAGGTAGAGGAGCTGCTGTATTCACTTATGTCATGGAATAGCGGCCAGTTCAAGTTCTATGAGGAGCAATTCCCAACTGAAGAGGAAGTGACAGTCAGGCTCTCGGCCGAAAACGTCATTCTCGAAGGGGTAAGGCGTATTGATGAAGCCAAAATGATTCGCGAGACGCTTCCGGATGTGACAACCGTTTTCACTATTTCGGCCGCTCAGTGCAACCGTCGGGATGTAGACTTGTCCGGAGCAGAATGGAACGTGATGGCGCTGGTTGACGGTCACCGTTCGGTGGAAGAGGTCTGTCGGGCCAGTTCGCTCGAGAGGGAAGAGACACTGCGTTTGATGGCCCAACTAAAACTGGCGGGACTCATCACCCCCACCGAGGCCAGGGCCTCTGGCACCAGTTCCGATCTGGAGGGGATGATAAACCGGCTGGCCGGGCTGTTTGAGGATTATCTTACCGCCAAATCAGACGGTACCACCGGAGCAGCAGCACCCAATGTCCGATGGAAACAGGAGAGCAGTATTGGATCGGACCGCCACACTTAAGTCGCTCAGCGGGTTGCTGGAGGATTTTCTGCGACGAGCTGTGGCTCTCAAGGAAGATCGTCTCAGAGTGCTGGGGGGGATCAACGATCTTGATAACATTGCGCGGGCTGCCGCCGGGGAAGGGACAGATGTTACCGATTCGATGGGCACATGGCTGGCCGACCACCGTAATTGGTTAACCGACAATGTATTGCGGCAATCAGATGCAAACCGTATCGCTGCCATTCTCCAGAACATATCTGGGCAACTATCTTTCGAGTCAGCTACACCAGCTCGCGACAAAGTGCAACAGGAGATCGGTCGCTTTGGCAACAAAACAGCGCCATCGTCAAAACTAGTGCTCAAGAGGGGACCCGAAGAGACAGCGCCGGGCACCACAGTCGATGATTCGATTGAGCGTTTTGGCCAGACAATGGAATCGGTTCTGTACCTTTTTCACCAACTATCACTTGAGAGCCGCCACCTGCTCTCGCTGCTCGATCAGAGCCTTCTTTCGTCTACTCTCAGAAAGGACAAGCAGGCCTTGCTTTTGTCGGCGACAATCATATATTACCTGAAGCAGGAAGGCTATCTGGTCGAACCTTATATTAAGCGGCTGAGAAAAGCTCAGCAGGCTATTAGAGAGGCCGGGGCAGTATGTTAAGTCTACCGGAGAAGGCATACTGTCGGGCATTGGCGGCTTTGAAGAACGAAGATTATGCTCTTGCCGCCAATGAGTTCGAGCAGGCAGCCGAGTTTTTTCGGGAGAACGCCGAATTCAACCTGCTGCGCGAAACGAATCGGTTGTTGCTGACCGTACGAGAAGAGTTGGCACAATCGGAGGCCGAAAACCTGCAGAAACAGGAGGCTCTTTCAAATGGCCAAGAAACAAAGCTTCGCCGATAAGTCGTCCAAAAAAGCTCACGGTATGACATGTCCTACCTGCCAGCAGCCAGTTCAGTATGTGAAAAGCTGCCGGGCGGTAAAGGGAGACAAAGGCGCGTGGAAGATGCGTGCTGTCAATGTCGGCGTATGCAAATGCAACGAGTCTGAAGTCTACGGCTAGACTTTGGTAACCGATGCAAATCTGAATCCCGGCACAGTCCGGGATTTTTTTTGACCAGTCCCGCAGTGGGTGTCAAGGAGCAGACCTGAGGTCTGTCGGCCTCAAGACAGGTACGCAGATTACGGGCACTCCATCAGCGTCGGCGCAACGCCAAACAACCAGTCGACAATAAACGTAAGGTCGACTATGTCTGGCAAACCACTGCCATCACCATTCACATCCGATTCTTCCGGGCAAGGGATTGGCGGTGTGACACCAAAGAGGAAATCTACGACGGTAGTTAAACCGACAATATCGAGATCGGCCCCGTCGCCGTTGACATTGCCGCGAGTGCCGATACAGCAGCAGGCGTCACCTATTCCGTCGCTATTAGTGTCTTCTTGACCAGGATTGAAGATATCAGGACAATTGTCGCAAATATCTCCAAATAGGTAGTCAGGGTGATTTTGGCAAGGATGGCTCCGGTGAGGGCGCGCGTGATATTACTTTTGCCCTTCTCAAGATTCCCCCGAAGACATCAGAAAGTCGGTGGGCCACCCCATAAAAACAAATGCAAACTTCGCTGGCTCACACGGCAGAAGAGGCACCGGAAGGGCGTTAACGCGGTGGAGTTGTCGACACGCTGCCATATACCTGCACATCCAGTGCATCGTCAGAGATCAACATCCCTCGATACATACCCGGCGTATTGAATGGCATGGCGACACGCCCGTCCACATCAATCGCGATCAAGCCACCGCTACCGCCAAGGTCACTGAGCTTTTGCATGATAGTTTCGTTAGCAGCATCCTCAAGCGACTTGCCGCCGTATTCCATCAGTGCGGACAGATCGAAGGCCGACAAAGCGCGCATAAAGAATTCGCCGTGTCCGGTAGTGGATACGGCACACGTTCTGTTGTTGGCGTACGTACCGGCTCCGATGATAGCCGAATCGCCCACCCGACCGAACTTCTTGTTCGTCATGCCTCCGGTCGAAGTGGCCGCCGCCAGGTTGCAGTGTCTGTCCAGTGCCACTGCGCCCACTGTGCCAAGCTCCCTGTCGGTAGAGTGATCCAGACAGGATTTATCATTCTCTTCGCTTGCGAGTATCTTTTGTAATTGCTGCCACCGTCGTTCGGTGAAAAAGTATTCGTCCGGCAGGCGATTGAACCCATTGGCAAGCGCAAACCTTTCCGCACCGCCTGATGCAAGCATTACGTGCGGCGATTTCTCAAGCACCAGCCGGGCCAGGTCTATCGGATTCCTGATTCCACTGACAGCGGCAACCGCACCGCACTCCAGAGTGCGGCCATCCATGATGGCCGCATCCATTTCGTGCCTCCCGTCATGGGTAAAGACTGATCCCTTGCCGGCATTGAAAAGAGGCGAATCTTCCATTGACCGGATCGCTTTCTGCACCGCATCGAGACTCGCGCCCCCTTGCTCAAGAACCTCGTAGCCCGCAGTCAACGATTCGGACAGTACGGCCCGGTATTGCTGCTCTAGTTTCGGTATCATGTTCTCTTTGAGTATCGTTCCTGCTCCGCCATGAATTGCTATTCCAAATCTTGTCACGAGGCTGCATGTTCCCTTGTGCTCGAATCGGACGCATCCGCACGAGGTGGCGACTGCAAGAGGTCGGCATAAATCATCAAGGCCATGTAGAGAATGCACAC
>JBHHVC010000070.1:0-11872 GCA_046754125.1 Candidatus Zixiibacteriota bacterium | reverse complement strand
GCAAATACCCATCACCAACCCACCAGATTTTGCAAACTGAACGACCTTCTTCATGATCGGCGAAAATGTTGCAATCGCACCGGCTCGGAGGTAGTCGCCATACGAAAAGCCGCCCGGGAGGATAATAAGGTCGCATCTGCCCAGGTCCTCCGACTTGTGCCATAGAAACTCGACTTTCTCGCTCAGCACGCTACTGATTGCTGCGTACGCATCGTAATCACAATTTGACCCCGGAAATGTGACCACTCCGCATTTCACGAAACCTTCTCCAGGTTGAACTCCTCGATAACCGGATTTGCCAGGAGCTTTGTGCAGATTTCGTTTAGCTTGGCCTCCTCATCGGCAATGCCAGCCTTCAGTTCCAGCTCGAAAAAACGACCGGAGCGAACCGAAAGAATATCATCGAACCCCATCTGCGCCAGAGCCTTCTGAATAGTGACTCCCTGCGGGTCCAAAACCCCGTCCTTAAGTTTGACGTATACAATCCTCTTAGTGCTGTCGCTCATTCCACTCTTCTTCCTCTGAACGTCGTCGCTGCTTTGTCCGGGTGGTCACCTTGCCCACCCCGATATTAAGCAGGCGATATGACTCGCGTACTATTCCCAACAATATATACAACGAAAAAAGAGGAAACAATACTAGTCTCGGCCACAGAATTGCGGCCAAAAGCACTAGAGGTCCACCAATTACAACGGCCATCTTAACCGGTCGAGCAAGCAATTCCAGACGATCCGGTACAACATCATACTGGACCTGCGAAACCATCAGAAACGAGAACAAGATGACCATAGAGATCAGGAGCTCGGCGTATTCCAATCCGCCAAAAAGAGAATATGAAAAGATTATGAAGGTAACCAGGGGCAGTGCCGCACCCGGAACCGGGAGGCCGAGGAAATCCCTCTTTTCTTCCGTATCGGCCAGAACATTGTATCGAGCGAGGCGATAGGCGGCAGCCATAATGTAGACGATAGAGATAATCCAACCCCATTTCCCTAATTCCTTTAGCGCTGTTGCATAAACCAATACTGCAGGTGCGACACCAAACGACAGGAAATCGGCAAGGGAATCGAGTTCCACGCCGAATTGTGAGGATCCCCCCGACAGGCGCGCCACTTTACCGTCGAGCACGTCCAAGAAAGCGGCGAGCACTATGAACCAGCAGGCTGTTGTAGGGTGTCCCTCCAGCACGTTTAGAATCGCGATGAGTCCGCAGACTACGTTCCCCATTGTGAACGTACCCGGTACTAGCCCTCGGTTAATCACCATCGGTACCTCGAATCTGCTGTACCTCCGTCTGTTCTTCCTCTGTCCTCGGCAAGTACCCCAGCACTGTCTCGCCGCCTGCCACATAATCGCCGATGTGCAAAGACAATCGACTTTCGGCAGGGACAAACAGTTCAGTACGCGATCCAAATCGGATCAGACCAAATCGCTGCCCTGCAGTGACACTCTCCCCTTCCCGGACTCGGCATACAATCCGGCGGGCAATCAGCCCGGCGATCTGTTTGAACACACTGCGAGCGCCGGTATCGGTTGTCATGCCAATTTCCGTGTGTTCGTTGAACTCCGATGCCTTGTCCTCGAAGGCGACAAAGAACTTCCCAGGTTGGTAGCGAACATAATCGATACGCCCGGTAGCCGGTATCCGATTGATATGAACGTCAAAGACACTGAGAAAGATCGAGATGTTTGTGGCCGCTCCACCAATAAACGGATGTTCTGCGATCTGTTCAATTCCGATCACTTTTCCGTCGGCAGGCGCCACGATAATACCGGGTTCGGAAACGAAACTACGGTCGGGATCGCGAAAGAAGAAAGTCGTGAATACCGTCAGAAGAGCAGCTACGGCCGCCAATGAAACGATTATGCGACTGTCGAATCTGGCCGAGAGCAACAGCAGCACCAGTGTAATAAGAGTGCCACCTGCAATGAAAGGCAGACCTTCGCGAGCTATCATGGCCCAAAGACTCGCCTGAGAACTTTCGAGGCATTCCTGGTGTAATAGTCAAGTTCAAAGCAGTTATCGATTTCGGCCTCATTCAAATATTGTCGAATGTCACTATCTCGACGCACCAATTGGCGAAACGACCCTTTTCCTGAAGTGGCGGCAAGCGCATTACGCTGGACCATTCGATATGCCGCCTCACGCGAACCGACCGGACCTGTGAGTTTAAGAAGCAACCGTTGCGAGAATACCACGCCCCCGCGATAGTAGATATTCTCGATCATCCGTTTTTCGTTGATCACCAACCCCTTAAGAATATCAATGAACTTCTGCAGCGCGTAGTCGATCAGAATCGTCGAATCAGGAAGGATTACTCGCTCTACCGACGAGTGAGCGATATCACGCTCATGCCACAATGGTATGTTCTCCATCGATGAGAGCGCATACCCACGCAAAAGACGAGCAATGCCGGTAATGCGCTCAGCAGTTATCGGGTTCTTCTTGTGAGGCATGGCTGATGAACCCTTTTGCTTTTTCGCGAATCGCTCGGCCATTTCGCCGATCTCGGTGCGCTGAAGATTCCTGATCTCGGTGGCGAATTTCTCGAGCGACGATCCCATCAGGGCCAGCGACGTTACAAACTCGGCGTGCCGATCCCGCTGCACAACCTGAGTAGACACTTCTGCCGGTCGCAGTCGCAGTTTGCGGCAAACGTCAGCTTCAACCCTGGGATCGAGATTGGCAAAGTTGCCAACAGCTCCGGACAGCTTTCCAACCTCAATGTTGGCCCTGGCGGCACTAAATCGCACCTGTGCGCGAGAAAGCTCAGTATACCAGACAGCAAGTTTCAGGCCCACTGTCGTCGGCTCGGCGAGAACGCCATGGGTCCGGCCAATGCAGGGAGTATTTGTGTGCTTTTGCGCCAGTCGCTTGATCAAGCGCAGGGACAGAGATATTTTCTTGTTAATAATGCGGGATGCCTCTTTCAACACAAGAGCAAGCGCGGTATCGAGCATATCCGATGATGTCATACCGAAGTGTAGATAACTGGCCTCCGGCCCCACGAATTCTCCCACAGAAGTCAGGAATGCAATAACATCGTGGTTTACTTCCGCTTCGATTTCATTGATGCGCTGAACATCGTAGTCAGCTCTCCTGCCTATTACACTTGCGGCCTTCTTCGGGATAATTCCAAACCTGGCCATGCTTTTCGCAGCCTCTACCTCCACTGCTAACCAGGCGCGGTATTTAGAGTCATCCGTCCAGACAGCACCCATTTCCTCGAGAGTGTAACGATCAATCATTTTGCAGAAGCGATCCTCTTGTAATCGGACAAGAACTTCTCCAAGCCGATATCGGTCAACGGATGCTTGATTAACTGGTTTATCACCTTAAATGGCATCGTCACTACGTCGGCACCTATCATCGCCGCTTCGACAACATGCATCGGGTGGCGGACCGAGGCGACAAGTACTTCAGTTTCAAAATCATAGTTATGATAGATGGTAACAATACTGTCGATCAATTCCATGCCGTGGGTAGATATATCATCAAGTCTCCCGATAAACGGAGAGACAAATGAGGCCCCTGCTTTGGCAACGAGCAAGGCCTGGCTGGCCGAAAAGACCAAGGTAGCGTTTGTCTTGATCGATCGTTCGTTCAGGGCACGTATCGCCTTCAGCCCTTCAAGAATTGTCGGAATCTTGATAACAATGTTATCGGCTATCGCGACCAACTCTTCTGCCTCCGCAATCATGCCATCTCGCTCAGTCGCCAATACTTCCGCCGACACAGGCCCATCGACAACCTTACAGATTTCCTTCAAAATGTCGCGATAGGGAGCAGTTTCCTTAGCGGCCAAGGACGGATTGGTCGTAACGCCGTCAAGCACGCCCATTGCGGCGGCAGATTTGATCTCGTCAAGATTGGCTGTGTCGATAAAGAACTTCATTCGTCGTTTCCTTGTGCATATTCGACCGACACAAGGTATAATCCGTGAGCCGGTGCGGTAAACGGTACTCTTTCCGGTCTAGAGTTGCGTATGATATCCGCAAACGAGTCCAAAGTCAAGTTGAGCCGGTTGTTGTCCTGCCGAAGCTGAGCCAGGTTGATCATACTGCCGACCAGAATCCGTACCATGTTGTGCAGAAATCGGTTTCCCCGGATTTCGAAAAGAAGCAGAGGGCCTATCCTGCGCCATCGGGCCGAATAGATTGTGCATTTGTTGTTTTCTTTCAGCGACGCAACCACGCAAAAGGGCGCGAAGTCGTGTGTTCCCACGATTTCGGCGGCGGCTTTCTTGAGCCTGTCCAGATCGACATCGTGAGCGTGCTCCCAGCGAAAACGTCGATGGATCGCCGATTTTTCCCTGCCGATCAAATAGCGATATCGCTTGGATTTGGCCCACCTGCGAGCATCAAAACCGTCCGGAGCCTCAACCGATTCTCGAACTCTGATATCGGCAAGCAGATAGTGGTTGAGGGCCGACCTGTATTGCAGTGCCGGCAAAGTGTGGTCAATACGAAAGGATGCCACCTGTCTAAGCGCGTGGACACCGGAATCAGTTCGCCCTGCTCCAATAACTGAAACGTTCTGGCCCGTCACTTTTGCAATGGCATCCTCCAACTCGCCCTGAATCGTCTTTTCATTGGGCTGCACCTGCCAACCGGCGTAACCCGTTCCTTCATACTCAACCGTGAGCCGGATTGTGGTCATGACTATTGGTTATCCGACCAGCAAGAATAGGACAACGATTACCGATGCTGAGACGAGCATAAACAGCCATTCCCGCACAGCCAAACGACCGATTGAGTAACTGGTGCGGCAGGCCCTTTGCCCGTACCCCCGCGTTTCCAACGCAATGGCCAGTTCATCGGCACGAGAAACAGCGCTGACAAACACCGGGATCAGGATACAACTAGTCTTGCGGACCCGTGACAGCAGCGATCCGCTGAAATCAACTCCGCGAGTCATCTGGGCTTGCTTGATGGCAATAAACTCCCGCTGCAAGACAGGAATGAATCGCATCGCCATAAAGATCACCAGACCAATATCATCTACCGGCACCCGCAGTCGTCTCAAGGGCCGGATGAGTCTGGTAAGAGCGTCTGCCAGGTCCGATGGAGAACTTGTGAGCGTTATCAGAAACCCGATAGTCACGAACAGCAAAAGCCGCAGCGAGAAGAATGTCGCACTTTCCACTGCTCCTGTTGTGATATCTATACCGAACGCCGATATCAGCACCTGACCATCACCGGCCGAAAAGAACAGGTGAAACAGCACCGTGATTCCCATCAGCCAGAATACCGGTCGGATACTGCGCAAGAGAGTTGTGGGATCGAGTCCGGAGCCGATCAGCCCTGCAGTCAATACCGCCAAAACTGCCACCGTAAAAGGATACGAAACGCTGAGAAGCGAAAAGATCAGGACCAACAGAATCGGCAGCAGCTTTGCGCGCGGGTCCAGCCTGTGCAAAAAGGAATCGCCCGGCAGATACTGCCCCGGCATTGTCTTTTCAACTCGAATCATCTGTCCGCTACTCCCGGTCTAATATAGTATCCAAACCGGGGAGCGGTCAAACGAATGCCTAGCACTCAAATCTACGAGTCTGCCGAGCCTTTCCTCGGGTGCCACAACAAGCCGCTTGACTCTTGGGCCTGATACTTCTCCATAATAAGTATCCTGCAGCCCCCGCGATCAGTACTATCACCGAAGCTTGCTGCCAGATCGTGTCGAACATCCTACAGCCCGACCCTGCTCAGCAATTGATAGGTTGATGCCCCTGCCAGATAGGCCAACAGAGTCATGTAGCAAAACACAAAAACGGGGTAGCGCCATGATCGAGTTTCATTGCGAATCATAACCAAAGTAGCGCCGCACTGTGCGCACAGAGCAAAAAACACCATAATTGACAAGGCTACAGGAGCCGTGAAAACGGGCTGGCCAGCTTTCGGGCCTCTTTCCCATCGTTCCTGGCGCATTTTTTCCACTAGCGATGTGGTCTTATTGTCAACATCGTCCCCAAGATTGTAGATTGTGCCCAAAGTCGCGATGACCACTTCCCTCGCCGGGAAGGACGCCAAAACTGACACCGTGATCTTCCAGTCCCAGCCGAGTGGTTCGAACAGCGGCTGCACAGACCGGCCGATGCGACCGAGGTACGAGTTGAGAAGTTGATGACCGGCCCGATGATCAGCTGACCCGGATGCAGCAGGCACTTCGCTTGTAACAATGCCCATCTCATCGTTCGGGGACAAAGGCTGCTCAGTTCGGGGATAGTAACTAAGAGCCCAGATGACCACAGTAATTGCCAAAATCACTGTCCCTGCTCTCACAACGAACTCTCTCAGACGGTTGATAACTCGAGTTGCCACCGAACGGACATTGGGCAACTTGTACGACGGAAGCTCCATCAAGAACGTTGCTCGCTCTGTCTTGAAGGCAACTTTGCTAAAGACCAATGCTACTACAACCGCTGCCAAAACGCCGAGCAAATACATCCCGGCCAGAACCAGTCCTTGCAGGTTGAACATGCCGAGGTAAACCTTGTAAGGAATGAACGCGGCGATCATGATGGCGTAGACAGGCAAACGAGCGGAACATGTCATTAGTGGAGCTACAAGTATGGTTAGCAGTCTCAGTTTTTTATCCTCGATTGTACGCGTCGACATTATGCCGGGGACAGCGCAGGCAAACGATGACAGCAGCGGTATAAACGACTTTCCCGACAGTCCGCACCATCGAAACGATCTGTCTACCAGGAAAGCGGCACGTGGCATGTAACCTGAATCCTCTAGCAAAACAATAAAGGCAAAAAGAATGGCGATCTGGGGGACGAATACCATTACCGAGCCGACGCCTCCGATTATTCCATCGGTCAATAATGATCTCAATGGTCCCTCAGCCATGCTGCTTTCGATAACGGTCGCGAGCGCACTGAAAGCACTGTCTATGACGTTCATGAATGGGACTGCCCAGCTGAAGATGGACTGAAACACGGCAGTCATTATCAGGATCAGTGCCAGTGGACCGCCTATCGGATGCAGGAGGAACTTATCCAGCATCTCGGTCCGCGAGCCTCTTTGAGTCGGTGTTGTCGAGATCACACGGCCATGAATCTCGTGAGCACGTGACATCAGCGGCCCGGTCTCTGACTCGGACAAACTGCGGTTTTGCTCTAGAAGCTTCTGTCGACCCTCCTGTAGAATCCGAACCGCCTCGGTGGAAGCTTCCTTGAGAAATGATTCCTCCGCTGGACCGTTTTCATCCAACATTATTCTGATGTACTCCGCCGGATTGCGAGACCCATTTGGAGAGTGATCGATAAGCTGTTGGGCTCTTGCTCGAAGTTCGAGGCTATACAAATTGTCGATACTTGTCTGGGAAACGCCAGCAACGTTGGATGTTACTTCTTTCAATCGATCAATCCCTGTCCCCTTGTTACCGACCACTCCAACGACAGGGACCGACCCAAGTTCCCTGGATAGGAGATCGAAATCGATGCTAATCCCACGCCTCCGTGCGATATCGATCATATTCACTGCTACCACCACCGGGCAGCCAATCTGCATAACCTGAAACAATAGATACAATCCCCGTTCCAGCTGGGTGGCATCAATGACACATATTATAGCATCGGGCCTGCTTTCCCCATCGATTGAGCCAAACATCGCCGAGGACGCTATGTATTCATCCGGCGAAAAGGCAGCCAGCGAGTAGGTGCCTGGGATATCAATGAGCGTGAGCTGTTCGTTTCGCTTACTTGAGAAAAACCGGCCGGATACTCGTTCGACAGTAACACCCGGATAGTTCCCTACCTTTTGGTTTAGCCCGGTCATAGCGTTGAATATGGTGGTTTTGCCGCAGTTGGGATTGCCGCAGATGGCAATCAAACGAGTGCGGCGCCCAGAGTTGATATCAGACGTCATGCCCATGAGTCAACTCAACGGACTGTCAGTCATTTGGATTCGACGTCAACCGTCACGAGAGAGGCTTCTGCCCGGCGAAGAGAGATGTGACAGTGCCCTACCCTGATTTCCATCGGGTCATGCAGGGGCGCGCAGCGGACATAGTGTATGGAGCGGCCTGGCGCTATCCCCAACTCCACCAGCCGCCGAGCAATAGGTCCGCTGTTGGTAAGCCCGGCCACCGTGCCTCGCTGTCCGGGCCTCATCTTGCTCAAAGGTGTCATTCAACGGCTCCTTTCGCAGAACACTTAAGTAGTAAATCCGCATTCATATTCCACACGATGTCAGCCATGCTGCACCGCGTCGTCTGATGTGAGAGGCGCATTCCCTGCCGTTCGCGCCTTACGTTGCTCGCTGCAACCGGCACAATACCCGCGCACTTCAATCTTGAATTCCTCAGCCGTAAAACCACTGTCGGTGGCTTTCGTGGCCAGAACTCCCACTAACTGCTCAACACTGAACTCAATAAGCTTCTTGCAGCCAAGGCAGTAGAAGTGCCCATGCGGAGCACTAGTGGCCCGATCGTATCGGGTCACCCCGTCACCAACATTGACCTCGGTTGCCAGTCCTACCTTGCAAATTAATTTGAGATTTCGCCAGACAGTACTGTACCCTATTGTCCGGTCTTTCTGTCGAACGCTGTCATAAAGCTCGTCGACAGTGACATGCTCGCCCAATTCAAAAAAGGAACGGAAAATCAACTCCCGTTGGGGAGTCATTTTGAAACCTTTCGTACGAAGGAACTCTTTCACTTGTTGTCCATTCCGTCAACTGAAAACGACTTTCAATTTCAATAATACAGTGTCGGCACAAAATGTCAAGCACTTTGCCCGGTTCATGGCGAAAAATTTCCCGATTATCTCGTTCTATAGCAAAAGAATGGCCGCCGAAGAATCGGCGGCCAATGGCTGAAGCAGAACTTGGGACCTTGCTACTTCAGAAGAACCATTTTCTTTGTCTCGATTTGAGCTCCATGCTCCAAACGGTAAAAATACACACCTGTGGCCACCTGTTGACCGCTACCACTGCTACCGTCCCACTGGACCGAGTGGAACCCCGGCGACTGGATTTCATCGACAAGGACTTTCACCTCGCGCCCCAACAGATTATAGACGGCCAGCCGAGTCGGCGCCAAAGTAGGCCCACCAGTGCCGGTCCCTATCAGAGTATAGGAAATTGTCGTCGTCGGGTTGAACGGGTTTGGATAGTTCTGGTTGAGATCGAATGACCTGGGCAGGTTTACTTCGAAGGGAGTACCATCGTTGATATCTGTAGATATTCCGCCAAAGAAACTTAGCACGTGCTCGAACATATCGACCCTGTTATATGTGTCGGTCTCATCAATAAACTCAAGGGGAAATGTCATCAGCATCGACTTGAACCCTGCACTTTGGCTGATCCCCACTATTCTGTTTCCCGGCGTGAGACCGTTCGGCTTAAGTTGAAACTCTATCTCACCACCGTTTATCGGCAGTATGGTTTGCTGGTAGGTTCTTGGCGACTGTGATGTATATCGATACTCGGTTCCGTCACCGACGGCGCTTCCCGGTTCACCCAAAACCCAGGGAGAAAACGCCTTTTCCGCAATAACCGACCCGAAGTAATTTGCAAGAAATGTAGAGTCACTACCGTCAATGTCGGCAACCCCGGATATGGTCGACAGGAACAGATTATGCCCGCCGTCAAGGAGTGCCTGCATCGCCGCCACATCGGCAGGACTCAACGCCCCTACGGCCGAATCACCGGTAAACCAAAACACGTGCGAGTAAGCCAGCAGATCGCTACTTGTCGGAGAAGACCGGACAGACTTATCCCAGGTAAACGACGGCAGCTTCAACTGATAGAGGGCATTTTCCATGGCCGCTTGGTAATCTGCCCCGCGGTCGTCGTCGACTATAAGAATCTGTGGCTCACCCAGTGAAATATCGAAGTCGAATTCAGCGCGAAAAGCCCCTGCGCCCTGTCCCCCTGACAATGAATCGGCTGACACGACAAGCGTGAGCAGATCTATTACAGGCACTAATGTGTCATGCAGACGAAACTCGACGGCGGTCAGATTCGTTACCGGTCCAGTGCCCAAAAAGGTTCCCATCGACTGGCTGTCAAGCGTCACGACAATATCAGGATTACTAGTTTGCAATGACAGACGCGGATTGAAAGCCCCGAGCATCTCGTTCTTTACGGTACAAAACAAGCTTACGGTCTCTCCCGCCCGGTAAGTGCTGTCGCCATCGCCACTGATCGCATCGGTGATACGAATTGAGTCGCCCGTCAGCACCATATAGGGCCGCGAATACTTTACATCCAGGTCTGCGTACATGAGTGAATCGGAATTGCTGATATTCCACACGCCGATCTGTGTGACCAAGTCGGTAATGTTGGTTCGACTGTTCGGAACGGTCAAGTTATGAAACTCCCTTGCGTTGGATGAACCGGGCCAGGGATCGGAGGGGTCTCCCCTGTTGTTGAGAGTCAGGGCCAGATCATTTTTTCCGTCGGCCTGTTCCAGAGCTACGGCGTAGTGATTTGGATCTGCATTGTTGCCGCCACCGGGAGCGTCAATATCAACGTGATAGATCAGTAGTCCGGATCCGGGCAGTGCTCTGTCGAACCCGACTTTCTGTCGATTTTCAATTATCCAGTATTCGCGAAACCCTCTTAGATCATTTTTCAACCGGTATGCCACCGGATTGAATTCTGCTTCCGCTATTTCTGCCTGTACCAGATTAGTGTCGTTCAACGTCGTGAGGGCAAGAAAACCAGCCTGCCATTTTGACCATGCCGACATGTGAGACGGAGACCTGGATTGATTGAGCTGGTTACCTGAGGCCATCAATGCCCACCTGCCGAGGCCCTCGGAAATATGAACTTTATCGTTAATATCATACAGATCCGGCAAGGCCAGGAAATGACCGAATTCGTGACAGAACACGCCGATTTCCACCAAATCGCTGTTTTCTTCCTCTGGGTTCATAGTATAAGCACTCAAACGTACTCCATTCAGAGTCATTTCCGGAGAGATTTGGGACTTGTGCGACCAGATGGCATCGTCAAACCCCTCCTCGGCGCCCGGTCCGGCATGCACGATGATCAGGCCGTCAATGTTAAAGTCGTTGTCCTGATCGAATTGGGAAAAGTCCACACCGTCCTGCACCGCCGCATTGACCGCATCGCGAGCGAGCTCTGCTCCTCTGGTTTGCCCATGGTCGGTGCTGACGTAGTACGAATACGTATGTGGCATCATGTACCAGCCAACGACGCCTCCATCCAGATATAGAGAGCCATATGACACTTCTTTGTAGTAGTCAGTCATGGAGCCGGTGGGATTAACTACACTATCAATGGCGCTGTCGGAAAACAACAGAGTACGAAAATCATCGGGCGTAGCTGCGAAAGTCTGGTCTGCCGCCCGCCAGTCGGAAAACTCGACAAGAATAACGATCGCTTTCCTGTTTTGGACTGCATTTACTCCGGCAGCCAGTTGCGCCCTTCTACGGTCCTTGTTGAATATAGAGTGCTTTTCAGGTGAACAACCGCCGGATGCCTTAAAGGCTCGCCTACTCGCTACCACCTGCTCCCAAACCCCTTCCCGTTTCCACTTTTCAATCGCTTCAGGGGTGGGTGCCACGGCGGCTGCACTCGAGAACATCACCAACAGCCCCAGGAGAGTCCACACAGTAGCGTGTCGCATCGTTTGTCGAGTATTCACATTCACATTATTCTCACTTTCAAAACGTCCGGATGGCATTCTTTGTTCATAGCAATATATATACATAGCTGACTATTTCAAGAGCATCATTTTTCGTGTTTTCGATTCTTCGCCGGTTTCCAGCTTGTAGAAATACAGACCGCTTGAAAAGCGGCGACCAGAGCTACTTTGTCCGCTCCATTCCATATCATGTTTCCCGGCTTCGAGCCAACCGGAGACCAGTCTTTCAACTCTCTGGCCGAGCACATTGAA
>JBHHVC010000069.1:0-11976 GCA_046754125.1 Candidatus Zixiibacteriota bacterium | reverse complement strand
ACTCGGTTGGAGTTTGACACGATGGCAGTCATGGAGTTAGCAGGCGACAGTCAATTCGTGAGGAATCTGTCCATCCCATGCCTCGAGGGATATTTGTTTCCTGAGACGTACTTCTTTCCATGGGGAACGGATGCCAAAGCCGCTATTAGCGAGACCGTTCGGCAGTTTTTTAGTGAAACAGAATCTGTATGGCCGGACAGCATTGTTCTTGGGCTGAGCAGGGATGAGGTTATCGTCCTTGCCTCGATCATAGAGGCTGAGACGGCCCTGGATAGAGAACGACAGTTGGTGGCGTCGGTCTATGTTAATCGACTGAGACGGAACATGAAACTTGATGCCGATCCAACAGTTGTATATGGCCTTGGCGAATTGGATCGACCGTTGAACAGGCGAGACCTTAGGCAGGACACTCCTTATAATACCTATCTGCATCGGGGGCTCCCGCCGTCGGCGATCAACTCGCCCGGGCTGGCATCAATCCGGGCTGCCTTGAATCCCGCAGAAACCGACTATTACTATTTTGTGGCTGATCAGTCAGGCGGACATAAATTCTCTCGAACCAACGCCGAGCACAACCGGGCCAGGCGACGGATTAAGTCGCAAAAGAGATAACGCGAAGTCTAGGCTTCTACGGGGGATTGCGGCTGGTGTCGCAGGGCCAGATACTTTGCCAGCAACTCAGCAGCGCGGTCAATGTCTCCCTCTTCGAACATGGCGAATGCGGCTGGTTGCTGCGAACTGAAGCCAACCAGTCCGACGACACGGGCATCGTGTTTGAGTGGTTGCAGCACGAACGAGCGGCTGTCTTCGTCCAGGAGGAGTTTCCGCTCGAAGAAATTCCCAGAGAAAGTGTCTACGAATTCCTCGTTGTAGATGCTGCTCTGGTCGACAACCTGCGAGAACAGCGACGATTCGGCGGGCAGTCTGATACGTAGTCCGTCGCGCAGAGAACCGTTGTGTATAGTGGAAACAGCGGCTAGCTTATTGTCCACCGGATCGACAAGAACCAGTACGCCTTGCGAGATATTGAACTGGTTTTGCAGGGCGCGAGTGTATTCAAGGAAGAGTTCCGAATCGGTCTCGCTTTGGGAAAGAGCGGATACAAGAACGTTGTAGAGCTTGTCACCCGGCTGCAAGGACTTTGCACTTTGAGTATTGTCCTTACCCGCTCCGGTTCTGGGCGAGGGTTCAGGATGCCAGTCAGATTTTTTCACGTTGCCGTCTGAGTTTATACTTCTTCACTTTTCGCCAGAGAGTAGTTCTGCCGATGCCGAGGTTTTGAGCGGTCTGTGTAAAATTCCAGTTATTTTCCTGTAGAGCATTCTGAATGACGGTGCGCTGACTCTCTGCAAGAGATCTCGGTCCGTCGGATTCGGATTCCCGTAGCGGCTGCGCGAACCTTTCGGCAGAGAGAGCGGAGGCGACAAAGGTGATGTCATCTACTCCCAGACACTCACGTCCGCAGAGAGCGGCGGCTCGTCTGAGTGTGTTCTCAAGCTCGCGGACATTGCCCGGCCATGAGTACGATCTCATTCTCTCCATCGCTTCGTGCGAAATGGACACTGATACGAGATCCATTTCTCTCGCGATTTTCCTCAGGAAGTAATCGGTGAGCATCTCTACGTCCTCCGAGCGCTCTACCAGCGGCGGGATATACAGGGGGATGACAGTGAGGCGATAATACAGGTCATCGCGAAATGTTCCGGCTGCCACCATTTCATCGAGGTCCTTGTTGGTAGCGGCAATGACACGGACATCGACTTTCCTTGTTTGGGATGATCCAACCGGCCTAATTTCCGACTCCTGGAGGAATCGCAAGAGCTTGGCTTGCACACTGGACGGCATGTTGTTGACCTCGTCCAGAAACAGGGTCCCCTCATCAGCTTCTTCCAAAAGTCCCCGCTTGTTGCGCCATGCAGAGGTGAACGACCCTTTGGTGTGGCCGAACAGTTCTGATTCGAGCAACGCTTCCGGGATCGCTGAACAGTCGATTGGGATGAACTGCTTGTCTCGCCGATTGGAATGGCAATGGATTGCCCGTGCAAACAGCTCTTTGCCGGTTCCGGATGCACCGGAAATCAGCACCGTTATGCTGGTTGGCGCGATACGCTTAGCGGTCTCTTTGAGAGTCCGGATCTGTCGCGAAATACCGACGATGTTGTCGAAGCCATAATTCATGGCCACATGCGCTTTCAAAGCACTCAGTTCCTGCTTTAGCATACGTCGTTCGACTGCCTTACCGATCTTAAGGAGCAACTGTTCGGCTGTAAACGGCTTCGTGATGTAGTCGTAGGCGCCTGCCTGTATCGCTTCAACCGCGTTCTCGATTGATCCATGCGCGGTCAGGACAATCGATTCAGTCTGTGGATAGTCTCGGTGTACCAGTTTCACCAGGTCCAGACCGGATTCGCCGACGAGCCGGATATCGGTCAATACCAGATCAATTGATTTCGACTGCAGAGTTTTATCTGCCTCCAAGACAGAGGTCGCTGAGAACACCTGGTAGTTCTCCCGGCAGAGAATCATCCGCAACGACTCTACTACTGAAGGCTCGTCATCGACAATCAGGATTTTCTTACTTGATGTGGTCGGGGATGGGGTCATGATGCGTGCGGCTAGTATACTATTCTACGACTTGGTATTGGCGGAATTGGCCTGTTCGGGAATTTGGATAACCAGCTCGGTTTGTCGCACGTTGTTATCCGAGCCGCCGGAATCAGCGATGGTGATTCCCATATGTCTGGTCAATGCGGTCAAGTCGTTACGCAATTGCCTGCGCGGGGCCCTGCATGTTCCTGCTCCACTCGTGGCGCGCGTTCGTATCGATACAATTGCCCTCTTACCGTCACTGCTTTTCGAAAGTCGAACGGTAGTGGTCGGATGGCAACTCTTTCGATAGTCCAGGTGGGCGCTTAGAATTGACTCAAAAAGGCAGCGTAGAGATTCTTCAGGATAAGAAAGCTCTATTACACCATTGTCATCGCCGCTATCAAAGCGATACTCGCCTTTACCGTGGCCGCAGGCTGCTTCTAGTGCATGTCCCAACTCGGTCACTAGGTTCAAGGATGTAATGGCAAGCTCGCTGTATCTGGTCTCCAGATGAAACCTTGTAAGACAGAGGTCGATTCCCTGAGCTTCGTCCAGAATGACTCGCGTAAATTCGTCACCATCGGTAAGTTGCGCGTCCCGGGCAAGACATTGCAGATAACTGGCGGCGGTTGTAATTCCAGTGAGTTTGTTTCTCACCCGATGTAGAATCTGGTCAATCGGGGTGGCCGACTTGGGAGAACCCTCCGTCGAGTGATCGAGGCTCACCGAGCAAAGATGGCAGTCGCCGTGGGAAAGGGTCTCCATGGAAAGCGAATCTCCGGTACCCGGCTTAAAGACCAACTCGCGAACCTCGCTGATCTCTGTTCCCAGCAGGTTTGCCGCCGCCATCCGAGTTCTTTCCAGTGCTCGCTGGTTAAATGAAATTATCCTGCCCGAAGTCCGGTCGACTATAAATGTGGCCAGGCCAAAATCGAGGCGCTCTTGAAGCTGAGGTAACATAGCCGATACGTCTGCGTCTGCGGAACGAAACTGGTCTACAAGTCGAGCAAAGCGAAATGCGGATCGATGGTTGTCAATCTCTTGTTCCGGCCCGAGCAGTCCGAGTATCAGCTTCTTGCCCTCCAGTGTACCCACGGCGGCAGTTTGAATAATGTAGGACCTGCCCCCCTGGTCCGATCTGGGTGCGTATCTGTGCGAGAACATTGCGTTGTCCTGCTGACCGAGTTCGCCGAGTATTTCCTCAATTGGAAAAAGATCTACTCCTTTCGGATGTATGAACTCCTGATTCACAATCAGAAACACAATCGTGTGCGGCGAGGCAAGATTGTCGAGAAATGCCTGATCGGCCGCCGAGATTTGGGCTGTGGTTGCCAGACTTACCAGCAGGGGATAAATCGATGCGACATCAGCCAACTCAGCTAACATCTGATCGCCAGGAATGTTTAGCTTATTTCGTCGGCCAGTCAGCGTAATCTGCTCAGCTTGAAGCTGCGAAGTATCCATCGTGTTTGCCTCGTTTCATTTTGAGACGCCTATCCCAATATGTCGGAATTAAGTCACATTTCTTTAGGAACATGTGAGCTTGCATTCTGAGCGGTGCCTACTCGACCGAAGGCACCGGGTTTGCAGAATCAGGGGACCGACATACGTCTTGTCGCGAGCTTTGTAGTCGAGCTAAACTGCATTCGTATTGTGGAACCTACCGCAAGAGTATCATCTTACGGACCTGAGACGATTGATCAGCCTGTAGCCGGTACAGGTAAACGCCGCTGGCTGCATGTGAACCGGATTCGGTTGTGGCGTCCCATTTCACCGTGTGCCGCCCGGCCGGCATGATATTGTCAACAAGGGAAGCTACCTGTTGTCCCATGACATTGTAGACTGTCAATGTTACCGCTGTTCGCTTCGGCAGATCAAAGGCTATGATGGTGGATGGATTGAACGGATTCGGATAGTTCTGACCGAGTGCTGTCGTGGACGGCAGCAGTTCATCTTCGCTATCTACTGCTGTCACTATCGCCGGACTGAATTCCTGCAAAGTTACTGTGGCTCCCGGACGGGCTGCAGCAATTGTATATGTTTTGTCGTAATCCATTACGGCCGTAACCAGAGCATGCCCGTCGGCATCGCAAGTCAGGCGCTCATAGACTCCGTCGGGACCGCTGACAGTCAGTTGGCAGCCGTCGGCCGGGTGACCACCTGTTGTAACATATACGCTTATGCCGTCTGCAGAGATCTGCAACGATATGTCAAGGGAGTCCGGCACACGAGTATAGATTCTAAGAGTCGGATCGCCGTAGTAGTTCTGGCCCATAACCAGATCGCGATAGAAATAGTAGACCGATTTGGATGCAGACATTGCTTCTACCGCTGGTCTTTCCGGATGAGCAAACAGCGAGTCGAAAAATGCCTTCTGCAAGAGGTGACTAGACCCAACCCATCCCCAGCGACTGTAGGCAACAAAAGCTATTGCGCCAGCGCTGTCGAGCGATAGGAGGCTCTGGACGAGGTTGGGGTCCATGTACTCAAAGGGCGGTTGGTCAAAATCGAATCCACCGTTGTCGCAAGCCAGCGAATAGTAAAGGCCTACCCTGTTGTTGCGCACGAGGGAGTCATCGTCGCCATGTCCTGCACCCGGCGGGTCGGTTTGGAAAAGTGACTTTGGCCAAAGGTTGTATCCGGACGTGCGCACTACAAAGGCATCATTGCTGCCATGTGCGATTATATTGACAATACCGTAACCGGACGACAGGGAATCGATGGTAATGTCGGCCGTTATGTTCACCGGATTGGCATCGTTGCCAGCCTGCGATTCTACGCCCAAAGTCGTGTCGATGTCAAAATAGCCGGGATAGGCGCGGGCTATGCGGCCGTGCTGACCGCCTCGGGAATAGTCGCGCATCTGGTCTGACGAGTAGAAAAAAGCTCGTTGCAGATACTCGCGGTTTCCGTTACCGGGATTTGTTTCGTAGGCGATCAACTTGTCTGTGTAGCGCGACACTTCCTCTGCTGTATTAAATGGCAGACGTCCCACCAGCAGTTCGGGCGTAAAGTCAGCCTGATCTTCGATTCGTTCTCCCCAGACTCCATCGTTATCGACGTCCCAGTGGCCGGTCAAATCGGCAAAGTAGAGATCGCACACTTGCAATCGCTCCGGAGCGACAGGTGGCTCTGTTGCGTAATGGTAAGTGTATCTCAGCGGAAGGACCGTTTCGTCACCGCCGAGCAGTACATACTTGCCACCACTTTGATAAAACAGTTTGAAGTATTCTCGGAGTTTCTCGGCATCATCACGTCCGGACGATGACCCGACAATGTCTTCTATCAAGACTACTTCAGCGCTGTACCCGGTTGCTGATTTGTAATCAGCTAACCTCTGAAACGACTGCGAAAGCGCTGCTGACGTAAGGATCAAATACTCTACAGTAGAAACCGACGGGCTGCCTGCGCTCAGCGACGGGTTGGCGCTCTGGCGCAGCAAATCGAAATCTGTTCGGGTAAGCAGGTCAATACTGTCCACGGGGCGGGTACCAATCCTAAGACGCAAAGATGCAATTGAAGTCATGTTGGATTCTCCGTCGATTATCACTGGAAACAGCAGGACACGCGCATAGCGATTATCCTCGATTTCGACAACCTCGTCGACGACCACCGGAGCGCTTCCCAGCCTAAGTAGAGTCGACGGAGACTCAATAAACGTGTGGTAAGGGATGCTATCAGATGTGGCCAGGTAGGCCCACGGGTCGATGCCAGCTCCGCTTCTGACCATCGTCGCTGTGTCGGCATCGGCGGTAATCATTTCGGGATACTCTCCGGCGAATAGCTCAATGTAATAGGTGCGAGACGGGAGGATCGTGCGCTCACCAATGGCCATCGGGTCATAATCGTCGTATTCGGCATGAAGGGTGGTGGCATCCCAGCTTAACAGTGACTGTTGCCACTGAATGGTTGCTGCCTGTTCTGCACTTGCAGAGGCAACCGACAGGAGGATTGCTGCCAACATTCCAAAGATTGCTCGTAGGTTTCTCATAATCGATCGTCTCCCAGTTCAGCCCGAGTTTCGTTTCAAACTGAATCCAGTCAGGAAAATGCAAGTGCCGCACCCAGTCAGAGCGAGCCCATTATTAATTCCAGCAACCTGCAACTACTGCCGGATGAGTGACTTACACAGACGAATTCGGATGCGTGCGACAAGGCGGGCGGTTCACTGACTAATTGAGTGGGGGGATAACCCCATGAAATGTCGGGATAATTTGGATCCGAACCAGCCTGTCAATAAAAAAGTACTGTACCGGGAGTTGTCGAGTGGCAACAAGTTACCGGTTCGCGAAAAAACTCGGCTCGTTACCTATTGTCTTATCTAAGGTTAAGCGTCGCTGTTTTTTTATCTGGAGACAAGAAAGCTCTTGACTCCGGTGGGAGAAATGTGATTATATACCCAATATCTGGGTAGTAATGGTAGAAAGTGGAGGTTTTCTTGTCCGGATTTCTCGGGCAGTATCAGACAACAATGGATGAGAAGGGGCGTTGTGCCTTGCCAGCGAAGCTTCGTTCGGTCATGGGACCGGACAAGAAGCGGCTTCTCGAGGGTACGCTCATTCTGTGCAAGGGGCTGGAAGGTTGTCTAAGTCTGTATCCCGAAAAGGAATGGTCGCAAGTGCAGGTGCGGTTGGCTACCCTCAACTTTACACAAAGAGACTTTCGTTTTTTTAGTCGGCGACTGTATGCATCGGCCTGTCCGGTCAGTCCGGACCGAAACGGACGAATTCTGATACCTGCTCACCTGATTGCCGAAGCAAAACTTGAGCGCGAGCTTTTGGTAATCGGCGTCAACCGGTGGGTGGAAATCTGGGATGCGCGAAGATACGGGTACTATCTGGAGCAATACTCGGGGTCATACGAGGACGTAGCTGAGCGGCTGTTTTCCGGTCAGTCCGGTGCAGGAGATCTGAATGAGCCACCTGCCGGTACTGGTTGACGAGGTTATCTCGCGACTGGTACGCGACCGACGAGGCGCTTATTTCGATCTCACTGTTGGCGCTGGTGGCCATTTGGCAGCTATGGCCAACGCTCTTTCTCCCGAGGCTAGGCTTTATGGCATCGACCGCGATGTCAGCGCTGTGGCTGCCGCCAGACAGAATCTGGTTGGTTGCAAGCAGAAACTGAGAATTGAGCACGCTTCGTACGGTCGGTTTGAAGCGGTAGTGAGGGAGTTTGAGGATGCGACATTTACCGGGATTCTTCTCGATCTTGGTCTTTCGTCAATTCAACTTGACGATCCATCGCGCGGATTCTCTTTTCGCTACGATGGCCCCTTGGATATGCGATTTGACTCCATGGGGATCGGTACTACGGCCGGCGAATTAGTCAATTCACTGGATGAACGGCATCTGGCCGGTCTGATTCGAGACTACGGCGAGGAGCGACAGGCTTCACGTCTGGCCGGAGAGATTGTCAGGGAACGACAAAAGGGAATGATCCGAACCACCTCGCACCTTGCAGCCATCGTCAGGCGGACGATTCCACCGCCGCATCAGACTAAGTCGCTGGCCAGACTATTTCAGGCGCTGCGAATCGCAGTGAACGAAGAATTAGTGCTTCTCGAGAAACTGCTTCCGGCCGCCGTACAGAGGCTGTCGCCGGGCGGCCGACTCGCGGCAATATCATATCATTCGCTAGAGGACAGGCTAGTTAAGCAGGCATTCCGAAAACTGTCTGTCGGATGCATTTGTCCTCCCGGATTGCCTCAGTGTTTATGTGGAAAGGCTCCGTTGGTTCGGCTAATCACTCGTCGCGGTATCGTACCAACGGACGAAGAGAAGGCTCGTAATCCACGTTCGAGGTCTGCCCGTTTGCGGGTAGCGGAGAGGGCGGTCTCGTGATCGGAAAGGTGCGTCAGTTCAAGGAGACTGTGGAACTGCGCGCTTCCGTAATAAATCGCCTTCGTTCTCACCGCTATTCCCCAGTGGTCATTTTGATACTGGCTGTGTTGTTAGTGGGTTGTCTTCACATCTGGCAACGGGTTCAGGTTCTCGAACTGGTCAGAGAAGTTGCCGCTCTTGAGGCAGACAACAGCATACTGAAGGATCAGAATAAGAAAGCATATGTCGACATAGCGGCCCTATCTTTGGCCAAGCGTATCCAGCAGATAGCTATCGACAGCCTGGGCATGGAGCCGATCTCTGCTGATCGGCTGTACACACTGGAGCGCAGCGGGTCAGTGGCGCCGCCCGCCGACGAGCTAGCCCAGTTTCTCACTTCACTAAAGCGACTTGCTCGTTATCTGCCAAGTGTTGAACAAACTCGGGCTAGCGCGGCCGGGTCGCAGACTATTGAAATTGAACCGGATCGTACCAAGAGGGGAGGACAATGACCCGCACAGGCCGGGAAAGATTCAGGCTTGGCTGCCTATATATTGCGGTATGTCTGTTCTTTTCAGTCGCCGCCGCCCGCCTGGTCCATCTCCAGATAGTCAATGCGGGAAAATACCGTGCAATAGTCGACCGTCAGTCAAGTGGTCGCGTCAAGATTCCGGCTACTCGTGGTGTGCTGTATGACCGTAAGGGTCGCACAGTTGCCTCGAATGTGGAGAGGGCCTCACTTTACGCCTATCCTCGCAACAAGGCACAACTCCATCAGGTAAGCCGCTACCTTGACAGCCTGTTTGGTTACAAACCGGGAACGAGCCTGAAGAAATGTGGTTTGCGAGTCAACAGGTTCCGGTGGGTTCGACGGAGAATAGCAGATGATCTGGCACAAGCCGTAATGGCTCAAGCTCCCAGAGGGCTGCACCTGCGCATGGAAACTCAGCGCGCCTACCCGTTTGGCTTGATTGGCAAACAGATTCTCGGATTCACCGACATCGACAACAGGGGAATGTCGGGGATTGAACTTGGGCTGGATAGCATGCTCTCCGGTGATCCCGGGTACGCAGATTATCGGCGCGACGGACTTGCCAACACTTATCGCGTGAACGAAACGGCTCTGATTCCTCCTGTTCCCGGTCGTACACTGGTGCTTACAGTCGATTTTGGTCTGCAGGAAATAGTCGAACGTGAGTTGCAAAAAGGTGTGAAAGAGTTTCATGCGCGTACCGGTATGGCTGTCATGGTCGATTGCTATAGTGGTGAAATACTGTCGATGGCACATTATGACCCGACCGAGAAACACCGTGACAGGCCGGTCAAGCTGCGAACTACGAGCGATCTGTTCGAGCCGGGGTCGTCATTCAAGGCAATAACTACTGCGGCGATTCTTGATGCCGGACTGGCAGGCTTCTCCGATACGGTATTTTGTGAAGAGGGCAAGTGGCGACTTGGAAGGCGCACTTTGCATGACGACAAGGAACATGGGTGGCTGACCTTTCGCGAGATATTCGAGTTATCCAGCAACATAGGCATAGGGAAACATGCTCTTGAACTCGGTGGCGAGGAGTTGCACAATGCTACCCGCCGATTTGGGTTTGGGGCGAAGACTGGCATACCGATTCCGTCGGAGGCGGCGGGGTCTGTTGCTGTGTCCAACCGCTGGTCGGAATACATGACGGCGGCCCTGGCGATGGGGCACGGCATATCGGTGACATCGTTGCAAATGGCTATGGCCTTTGCGACGGTAGCTAACGGCGGGCAATTGCTTCGGCCGCGACTTATATACGGCATGGTCGACACCAGGCACCGCCTCTCGCAGCGGTATGAGTGTGAGCGGATAGAGCGAGTGATGACAACCGCCTCGGCTGACACGCTTCGCGCATGGATGCGCGGAGTTGTTCAGAGGGGAACAGCCGAGGCGGTGCAGTCATCTATCGTATCCATTGCAGGAAAGACAGGGACTGCACAGATTCCGAACAGCGAACGGGGAGGGTACTACCGAAACAAATTTACCGCGTCATTCGGCGGCTTTTTCCCCGCAGAGAGGCCACAAGTAGCTGGCATAGTTGTCCTCATTGAGCCGAAGCCTGTCCATTATGGCGGTTGGACGGCCGGCCCCGTGTTTCGTCGTATCGCAGAAAAGTTTGTTACCGCCGATCCCGATAGATTCGGTTCTTCCGAAAGAATACTGGCCGAAACAGATCGAGCGACTCAGCGGACGGTGGTATTGCCAGACCTTGTTGGGAGTGACATGAGATTCGCTCGGTCGGTGGCTGCCGCTTACGGTTTCAGAGTGCGCCCCGACTCAGCAAGAGGCGAAATTGGATGGCAGTTCCCGTCCCCCGGAAGCCTGATGTTCCAAGGAGACAATGTGCTGGTGCGGTGTCGGCGCGATGACAGCGCGCTGGTGATGTTCGATATGGCCGGTCTGTCGGTGCGAGAGGCTTCCGCGCTCTTAGAAACCGTCGGTATAAGTTATAGCTTTTATGGCAACGGGCGGGTGGTTAGCCAGTCCATCAAGCCGGGGAAAAACGTGTTCCCGGGGGAGATCTGTCGGCTGACCTGCCGGCCGATGTAACGAAAACGGAGGAGAAGATCAGACTTGCTCAACTGATATCGGAGCTGAAAAAAACGAAGGTCATGGGCAGCCATGATGTCGAGATCGAGCAGATTGAATACGACTCGCGACTGATCAAGGGCAACGCGCTCTTTGTGGCCGTGAAGGGTTCGGTCCATGATGGCTACGATTTTGTCGACGAGGCCAAGCGGCGCGGCGCGGTTGCGGTTATGGGCGAACGGACAGAGCTGGAGGGCATAGAGACGTATGTCCGTGTTCCCGAAGTGCGCAAGGCGCTGGCTCATGTTGCCGCCTGTTTTTATGGTTTCCCGGGACTGAAGCTCAATGCGTGCGGTGTCACCGGAACAAACGGAAAGACAACAACCTGCTATCTCATCCGGAGCATCCTTCGAGCCCGTAATAAGACGACCGGGCTGGTGACATCATTCCAGTATGATACCGGTAAGGACGTTTTCGACGCAGTCCGTACCACACCGGAGTCGCTGGACTTACAACGTCTTTTGTTCCTCATGCGAAATAACTACTGCGTTAATGCCGTGATCGAAGTTTCATCTCACGCCCTCGTCCAGCATCGAGTGGACAATATCAACTTTCGGGTCGCCGTGTACACTAACATCAGTCGCGATCATCTCGACTACCACAAGTCAATGAAAGAATATGTGAAGACGAAGGCGCAATTGCTCGATCGGCTCGAAGGCCCACTTAGCTACGCTGTGATCAATCTCGACGTGCCTGAGTTTCGCACAATGTTCGGAGACTTTTCATCGTCCTATATCAGCTACTCGGTTGGTGACACCAGTGCCGATGTCTACTGTTCCGCATATGAAACGCATGCCGATCGGACCGTGTTTGATCTTGTTACGCCAATGGGGAATCGTACTGTGACACTCCGATTGCCGGGCATGTTCAACCTGTCCAATGGCATAGCTGCCGCTGCCGCAGGACTGGCCAGCGGTGTCGATCTTGACAACGTGGTTGTTG
>JBHHVC010000068.1:0-12068 GCA_046754125.1 Candidatus Zixiibacteriota bacterium | reverse complement strand
TCGCCAATACCTCATAATCGTTCAGCGTGTCCTGAGTGTCCATTAGAGGAGTGTGCGAGATCGTTACCCCGCAGTTGATCGCCTGCATAAGGAGAGCACTATTGTAGATATTCAGGCGGCCGCCGGAAACAGTGATTCCCGCCAGCGAAGCATTGGGATCAGTGCCGTCGAGAATAGCCTGTTTGATCATCAGGGCGTAGGTGCCAGGATCATTCTTGTAGGCATTTATGAAACCCGGACATGCGACCGAGTAAAGAAAGCCGACCGCGCCGCACACCTGTGGAGTAGCCATCGAGGTTCCGGTCAGGTTGCCGTAGCTATTGCCCGGGAGTGTCGAATAGACATTAGTGCCGGGAGCGCCGAGGTCAATAGTGGTGGCCCCAAAGGCGGCACCGGAATTTTTGACATCGGTGTGAGTCGTGTTGGTCACGGAAAGAAGGTAGTCGCTGGGACATGCTGTGGGGACATCACCTTGGACATCAATATCGATGTTCTGGTTGGCGGTCGCGGCAGCACTTAGAATGCCGGCCAGTCCCATCGAATCATACATGGCACACCAGATGGGGAAATTGGCCGGTTGGCCAAAATCAACACCGAAGGATGAATTGGTGGCCACAACAAATGCTCCCATCACCCCGTTGGTGGCGTTGTAGGTAGCCCGCAATTCAAGAACATAGCCGTATGCTTCGACCACTATCGATTCGGTTCCCGATGAGCCACCGATGGGCATTACCTTCACGCCCCAGTTGACTCCGCTGACTCCGGTTCCGTTGTTGCCAATGGCTGCGGCGATACCGGCGACGTGCGTGCCGTGGCTGCTGCTTGGGACGTTACCGTTACTGTTGTATGCGTTCCAGCCATCGTAGTCGTCGATGTAGCCATTTCCGTCGTCGTCGAGACCGTTATTTGGTATTTCATCGGTGTTTTTCCAGAAATCGATATCGACGTGATTCAAGTCACAGCCGCCATCGACGATGGCAACAACAACTTGGTCCCCCTTGGCCGTGGTATCTCCGACAGCAATATCCCATGCCTCCGGAGCATCGATGTCAGCGTCGGGCGTTCCACCGGTCTGTCCGGTATTGTTCAACGCCCATTGATTGGTGAATGAGGGATCGTTTGGTATGGTCTGGCGTTCTTGAACGTAATGGTTAAACTGTGCTATCTCTACATCAGAGTGCAGTCGGACTGCTGACAGAACCTGTTCGTGGTCTGCTGCCTTCAGGTTAGCATGGACGTATGTGTAGAGCCAGATGTTCATTCTGCGAGACAGTAGTTTGGCGCGTTTAAGGTTGTACTGATCGAAATCGGCAGCCAATGTCGCACTGGCCGGATTCCCCAACAGTTGAACAATGAGCTCGCCCTGTTTATATGGAGCATTGTCCGAAGCCTGGCTAATAGAGACTGAAAGGCAAAGGACAAACAAAGAACACAGAATTATTGGGATAGTTGAGCGGATTTGCATTTTAGTCATGGCTGGGCGTCTGGATAAGCTTGGACAACTCATGTGGATTACCTCTATTCCGAGTATTAGCTTTTTTCTACACTTGTGTTGACAAGGGCCAAACTACTCACTATTGATCTAGTCCGCGCCGGTTGCCGCATTAATGTAAGACCGTCCTTAAAACCTAATATAATACAACAAGAATAGTTGTCAACAAACGAAAGGCCGCAAAATGGCAAAATGGAGGCTATAAGAGCACCGCTCACTCATTTTCCGCCGATCACTCTCAAGTGCAATTGATAGCGCTACAGGCAGTTGAAAGTGAATCCAGCCCCGAATAAGTGATCGACCAGCCCGGTCAGATCGACAATATCGGGTTCCCCGCCGGAGCCATCAATGTCAGCTTGTTCAAGTATTGGGGGTGGCGATCCGCCCCCAAACAAGTAGTCAACCAGGTAGGTGAGGTCAACGATGTCGGGACCATTCATGTCGCCATTTACATCGCCACAAATGGAAAACAACCTTACCCAAAAGGTACTCGAGGTCGAAGAGTTCCCAGCTTCATCGTTGGCCAGTACCTGCCAGAATTGCACAGTGTCCGAGGTTAAGGAGATTGGGGGCGTGAACTGTGAAGAAGTCAGGCTGTCGAAGCTCTTGGTTTCCAATCCGGCCGGGAATGTCGAGTCCACTGAAATTTCGAGCGTGTAGCTGACCGGTGCTCCCTGTTTTGAGACATCGGCCCAATCGAACAAAGGTGTCTGACTGTTTGTTGCCGAGCCATCTGCGGGAAGCATCAAAGTTGCAGGTTCGGGCGGAGTCAGGTCAACACCAAATACCCAGACCGGCGAGTATTCGGAGCTGTCGGTACCATCGATCGTGAGCGTTTTCACCCTCCAAAACCATGTCGTTTCTGCAAGAGTCGAATCGAAAGCAAATGAGTTAGTGTCGAGGGTGCGGGTGATTATGTCTCCGGTAAAGCCGCTATTGGTCGCGATTTCCAGCCTATATCGGTCCTGATCGTGCTTCCACATGGTCGACCAGCCAAATGCGGGGGAGGCAGGTTGGTAAGAATCGGTCTGTGGCACGATAAGACGTGGCTCCAGCAAAGGAAGATACCAAGTCGCCGAATAAACTTCGGAGTTGCCGTCGCGGGAATCGGTCCAGACGGCCAGCATCTTGTCATGATATGTGGTCAGCCCGATATATTCACCCAACAATCCTGCCCGGCCGGCCAGTGGCTGGGGAGAGGCAATGCCGTTGTCGTCGATCACATAAACGGGATGCGGGTCTGCACCCTTGAGATTGCCGGGCGATGATGATACTGAAGAAATGCGATGGTTTGAAGTGAAGGTAAGGCCGCCGTCAAATGAGTAGGCGGCAAAGAGATCGAATTTGAAGTATATGGGAGCATCTTCACGTTGGTCATAAAACACGACCGCTATAACACCTTCATCGTTCACAACCAGCCAGGGGTGGAAATTGTCGATAGCGACCGAATTGGAATCGTCGTTGATTTGGTAGCGGGGCGACCAGGTAAAGCCATTGTCAGTTGAGCGTATGAAATCAACATCGCTGTTGGACGGGTCTTCCTGACCAATGTTGGTGAAAGAGATGTATAGGTTGCCGTTGAAGGGGCCTCCGGTGATGTCAGCATCTGCGGCCGGTTGCGAGTAGGTGCTGATTCCGCCATCTGCGGAAGTCCATCCAGAGACAGCCAGCACTGTATCTTCGGCCCCAAATGACGCGCCGCCATCGGTCGAGACCACCTGCTTGATATTAGTCAGTCCAGAGCAAACGCCTCCCGAATCGAGCGCGAATCCCTGCCAGAAAACGTGGACATCACCGTTGGATGAAACGACTGGGATTGAGAATTGGCCAGCGTCTATTTGCGACCCGCCGCAACCGGAAGATGTCTGCACTGGCCCGACGATAACAGTGTCCTGAAACGAGGCGCCGCCATCTATCGAGCGTACAAAAGCGATCCGGTCCGGGTTGGGGAAACGCGTCCATGAGCAGTAGAGATTGCCGTTGTGTGGGCCACCGGTTCTGTCGGCCGTAATGAATTGTTTATCTTCAAAGAAGAATCCGAGCGAACTGACGTTTGGAACCGGCCCGGTCCATGACAAACCCTGGTCAATGGATTTGTAGAATGCGATAATTGACTCATTATCTGATCCGGGTATGAAATCGAGGATCGACATATAGAAGTTTCCGGCGGCATCGACAGTCATGGTCGGGTCTGATTGCCAGGAAAGTTCGAAAAAAAACTGCATATTCTGGTTAATCAGAGAGTCAGACCAGGTTTGTCCGCCGTCGGTCGAGCGCCCGATGCCGATTTGTCGGTAGCCGAGGCGAAAGTCGCGCCAGTTGGCAATAACGATATTACTGTCGAGTGGTGAGAGAAACACCTGCTCTTCGTTGTTCAACTGTGAGATGTTGGTGATTCGATTGTTATTGGGCACAGGGTAGTTGCTGTCCGCTATCACGCTGCCGATTAGGGCGAATGATCCTGCAAGCAAAGTAAGTCCGGCCACCAATGCCTTCATGCGATACTCCTTTCACAGATGTCGTTTTTCAGTCTTGGTGAGGACAATACTGATTCGTAAACAACTAACGGGTTCGATGCCATACTGTCAAGGCAATTGTCGCAGGTCGTTCTTGCACTTAACAGGTGTTCGCAGGCCCCACCTGACCTTCGGGGTGACGGTACACCTTTTTTCCACATTGCACTTGACAGAGCAGACGAGGCATCTTAGCTTTTATTTCCGTCGCATGCCATGATAATTATATGGCGGCGTTCGGCTTTGGGCCGTACATGGACCACCCTCTTTAGAGCAAGGGTTGCTAATGGATATAGCAAGTTACTCTTCGGATTCACGAGCAGTCATAAAGAACGCGCGGGAAGTGGCGGCCGCCTTCAAGCACCCGGAAATAGAGGTTGAGCACCTTTTGCTGGCCGCTATCCGGCATGAGGGTTCGGAGGTCGAGTCGATTCTCAATCAACTCGGGAAAAGTCCGGCATTTGCCGAATCGGTGGTCGAACAGTTCCTCAAGGATCAGCAGGGGAAATCCCGGGTTCCTGACAATCTAGCTGTCGGCCCGGCGGTTCACGAGGTTCTCAACAACGCAATTGAGGAAAAAAACAAGCTTTACGACGCCCTGGTCGAACCGGAACATATTTTCCTGGCCGCCTTTGATCCAAATACACGGCTCTCCGGCTACGTCCGTGAGGGGCTGGATATATCCAAAGAAGATATCTATAAGGCAATCGCCGAAAGCAAGTCAGTGCAGGACATTACATCCGCTACTCCCGCCTCAGGCGAGTCAGCCACAGCCGAAGGGAAAAAAGGCGTCTCCGGTACCCTGCGATACTGCTCCGACATGACAAATCGAGCCGCTGCAGGAGAATTCGATCCGATGATAGGCAGGGAATCAGAGGTTCAACAGGTAATCCAGATTCTCATGAGGCGTCGCAAGAACTCTCCGGTCCTGGTTGGCGGTGCCGGGGTTGGAAAGTCCGCCATAGTTGAAGGATTCGCTCAGGCTGTGGTCGATGGGCAGGTCCCAAAAGTGCTGGAAAACGTCAAAGTTATGGAAGTGGACCTCGGCTCGATGGTGGCTGGTGCCAAATACAAGGGTGAGTTTGAAGAGCGTTTCAAAGCCCTGATAGGCGAAGTCGTCAAGTCGGCCGGGAAGGTGATTCTCTTCGTTGACGAAATTCACGCGCTGATGGGGGCCGGCTCCGGTTCGGGAGGCATGGATGCCGCCAACCTACTCAAGCCCGCCCTAGCTCGCGGACAACTGCGGCTTGTGGGCGCTACAACCGAAGAAGAATACACCAAACACCTTGAAAAAGACAAGGCGATGGACCGCCGATTCGAGAAAGTAAAGGTCGAGCAGCCCAACTTTGACGATGCCGTGCGGATTGTAATGGGCGTTCTTCCCAAGTATCAAGAGCACCACAAGCTTACCTATGACAGGGAAGCGGTGATTGGATCGGTCAAGTTTGCGCAGCGCTACCTCAGCGAGCGAAACCTGCCGGATATCGCACTGGACATTATTGACGAGGCTGGATCGGAGTTTTCGGTCAAAGAAGAGTTTGCCCGGACTCGTATGCCCGGTGTGTTTAAGCAAGCCGAAGATCTAAGGACATTGATATCCGAATGTGACGGCAAAGATGAGTCGTCACATCCTGACCTCTTTGAACGGTTGCGAAAGGACTATGATCGCTTCGGTCGTGATTTTGATTTGATGCATGGCTACTGGGGGCATCGTTTGGAGGCCGGGGAGGTGCAGAGCTAATGATCCCCAAGCGCATAAAGGTCGACCTCATAAAGAGCGACGTTGATAAAAAGACACGTACTCTTGAATCGCTGAAGAAGGTAGTTGATTCTCTCGAACCGAATATCGACTCCTCCGATATCGCCGCTGTAGTAGCTCGCCGTACCGGAATTCCGGTATCGAGGATGCTGACAGCCGAAAAGGACCGGCTGATCAACATGGAGTCATTTTTGTCCAAGAAGATCGTCGGCCAGGAAAAAGCGATCTCAGCCATTGCCAATGCCATTCGTAAGGCGCGCGCGGGGTTGAAGCTGCCGAACCGTCCCGTTGGTTCCTTTTTGTTCCTCGGTCCTACCGGGACCGGCAAAACCTATTTGCCTAAGTTGCTGGCTGAATTCCTGTTCGACGACAAGAGTGCGATGGTCCGGCTGGATATGTCGGAATACATGGAAAAGCACTCTGTGGCCAAAATGATTGGCGCTCCACCCGGATATGTCGGGTACGATGCGGGTGGTGTGCTGACCGAGGCGGTGCGTCGCAAGCCGTTTTCGATTGTCCTGTTTGACGAGGTCGAGAAAGCGCATCCCGATGTGTTCAATGTGCTGCTTCAGCTTCTCGATGACGGGCGCCTTACTGACGGACAGAGCCGCACGGTCGATTTTTCCAATACGCTGGTTGTGCTTACCTCCAATTTTGCGGCGGAAAAGATACTTGATGCCGATCGTGAAGGGCGAGAGGTCGATATGGAAGAGGTCCGATCATTCTTGTTTACAAAGTTCCGCCCCGAGTTTCTCAACCGTCTGAATGATATCATAGTTTATCATACTTTTACTCCAGAGCAAGTCGAGGTTATCGCTGGTCTTGAATTCAAGGCGCTGTGCAAACTTCTCGAGGATCAGGACATAACGGCAGTACTCTCTGACGAAGCCAGAGCAAAGCTGGCCGCAGACGGATATACTTTTGAGTTGGGTGCCCGACCAATTCAGCGTATCATCGAAAAGGAGATTATCAACCCGCTGTCGGTGGATATAATCACCGGCCAGGTAACATCCGGTGACGAAGTACGTATTGATGTAGTAGAAGGTAATTACAAGTTCACAAAAAACGAAAAAATCGGTGTCAGGTAAGCGCTGCTATACCTAGCACGATGTGATAGACAATAGAGCTAACGGAGGACGCAATGGTTAAACCAAAGTTTACACTGGGTGCGCGAGAACGAATAAAAGAGGACGGCTCCATTCCCGTGGAGTTGCTTCCATCGAACAAATTGTTGTATCTCTCACGACTGAATAATGACGAAGACCCTGATGTCGCACCTGTTAAATGTGTCAATTTCAAAGAAGTGTTTGAGAAGTTTCAACCATCATTCTCCGCTGAGATGGAGAGCGCTGAGGGTGAGCCGGTCAACGCCGACTTCAAGATCAGGGCCATGAAGGACTTTTCGTCCAAAGAACTGATCGAAAAAAACGAGTTCCTTTCGTCGGTGTATTATGGCAAGGAGATGCTCTCCGATTTGGAGAAGCAGCTCAAGAAGAATAATGCCCTCAAGAAGGCAATGGCGGACAAAGAAAAAAAAGAAGCTCTGCTGAAGGTCGCCAATTACTACATCGACCTCCTCAGCGAATAACCAAGGGGTAATGTGAATCATGGGTGAACTAGAAAATCAACAGCAGCCCCAGAGCGCCGAGGCACAACCGTCGGCCGCTTCGGTGGAAAAAGTCTCCGACGAAGAGTTCTCTTCTCTTTTAGGGGACGCCTTTGGTGATTTCAGTAAGTTGGCGGCATTGCTTCCCTCGTTCAAAACCGCCGATGGCGACCTTGTGCGTGGTGTTGAATGGTTGGATCCGAAAAAGGACTTTCAGCGCAAAGAGTTTCTGACCAAGAAGGAGTTCAAGAAACAGCGCCAGTTGCTGGTTCAACGGCTCAAGGCATGGTCCAAGCACCTGTCGGCCAGTGACAACGTCGACGACATTCGCAAGACGCTAAATGAAGAGGCGACAAAACTGGAGCAAAACCTTGAGAAGAACATGCGCAAGGTGCATCGGGAAAGTCGCGAGCTTGAATCGACCTATCGCGCGGTCGACAAGTTTTTCGCGAACGCCCAACAGGAGCCGGACGAGAGAGTCAACGCTTACTTCTCCAACATCAGCACAGAGGAGCTTACCGACTCTGACGATCGCGACAAATTCGAAGCACTCACCACCTCGGTCGCCGATTTGTATCGAGAGTGGTCGATTCGCGAGTGTTTCTCTCTGGCCGTTATCCCCGGCTACCTGGGGAGTGTCGAGAATATCGATACTGTCGCGCGCCAGCTTGGGCTTCCCAACAAGCTGCACATCGTTACCGATCTGCCAAACTTCGAGACCCACCAGGAGGTCATGGATTTCCTTGAGGATCCAAACTACGCAGCTCTGACAGGTATAGACAGCTACAAGCAGTACATGTCGGTCTTTACCAACTACATGATGGCGCGCGATGCCAACCAGTACGAAGACGATCAGATGTGGGTACCGCCGTCGGCGGCGGTGGCCGGCAAAATCTACCAGGGTGACACAACCTCCGGGATGCAGCAGCCTACAGCCGGGTTTAAGTACGGCAAGATTGCTGATGCGAAATACTTGCGCTTTCGGGCCAATCAGCCGGATGCATCGAAGATTGCTGAAAAGGGGATTAACCCTATGGTAAGCTTCGAAGGACAGCCGGTGGCCATGAACTCGGCTACCCTGTTCACCAAGGAGACTTTCGACAACTATTCGATTCGTCGAACCTACGACTATGTCTACAAGACACTGCGCAATTACCTTAACAAGCAAACATTTACCGTTATCGACCAGAAGTTCATCGACGCCATGCGGCGTGACATTGACAAGTTCCTCAAGGCTATCACCGGCCCGGGGAATATCCTGGAAGATTACGAGTTTAGTGTCTTTGCTGATGATGAGATGCGCAAGAAACAGGAAGTTGATGTTGTCGTTAAGCTGAATCCTAAGTATCCTGCCAAAACATTCAATATCGAATTCGTTGCCTGGGGTGAAGGAGATGAATCCAAGGTTAAGGACAAATAGCAGTCGGCGGGAGGTCCGGATGGCAGGCCCATAGTGATTAGCACACGGATTTCATAGATTATATAAAGACCAATAAACAAACAACCACTCACAGTAGAAGGAGTTGAGTTATGGCACGTAGGCCACAGTTGGAAATCGATGGCGTACCGTACAAGAACGTGTACGCAGTCAGCTACGAACTGTACACCGCTAAAGACGAAACCGGTCGTCCGTCGGATCGAGCACATGCGGGTGTTATTCGCATAACGCGCGAATCAGACGAGAAGATCGACATAGCCCGTTGGGCCATGGATTCGTCTAAGCCGAACTGGAAGACTGGCAAGGTGGTGATTTTGAATCCTAGCGACGAGACCATGAAGGAATTGTCCTGGGAAGAGGGATTTGTCACCGCATACGAGGAAACGGTGCCGCACATCAAGGAGCGTCCGGACGATCAGGTCTTTGAGACCTTTGAGATTTCGGCGCACAAAGTTGTTGTAAGTGACGCTGATATTGACAATCGGTGGGAAGAATAGCCCGACTGAGATTCAATGGTACCGGGGGGAATTCGACTTCCCCCCGGACCTCTTTTGAACTTTTTTTTCGAGACCATAGGATGGATGAATGGCACTAGATCGTTTGTCGGCTCGGCTCAAGCCGGATGATCAGGACTACGGGGTCGCGTGTGACACGACAATAATGATTGACGGCCAGCAGGTGCGTGCGCTGATTTCGACCTGGCGGCTGGAACAATCTGTCGATAGACACGACCTGTTGGAACTTCATCTTCTGGGAATCGGCGGCTCGGGAGCTGACGACATGAAGGACCCCAACGAATTGGTCGGGTACTTGGGAAAGTCAATCGCCTTGAAGGCAGTGGCGTTCGAAACGCCAGGCGAGCCGCTCGGCCAGTGTGACTTTGTCGGTATCATTACTGAGGTCAGGGTCGAAGGACGTGTTAACGCATCCAGTATGGCAATTCTGACCGCTCATGGTCCGACTATAAAGATGGACGGTCCTTGTAAGAGCAAAACGTTCCTGAATACGAAAGCATCGGATGTCATTTCGTCCGTTGTAGGAGATTGTGGCATGACGGCCAATGTCGATGCCTCAAGCGTGACACACGACTACATTGCTCAACATGCCGAGACAGATTACGAATTTATCAAACGACTGGCTGCCGAAGACGGCAAGTTCGCGTTTTACTCAAAAGAAAAGCTCCATGTAATTTCTGCTAAGAACGGTGATCACGTGAAAGCCAACTGGCCGAATACGCTCGGCGGGTTTTCACTTGGAATCGGTAGCGGTGTGTATAGCTTCAGGTCGGTTGGCTGGGACGAAACACAAAAACAACAATTACTTGGCGATGCCAAAAAAGGTAGCCAGCGTGGAGCATCGGGGACTTGGTCGGGAAAGTCGCTGACGGCCTCTGAACAAATCTATCCTTCAGACGAGTCGCTGTTGCTCGGTGATCAGAACACGACCCAGGCTGAGGCGGAAAACCAAGCCAAGGCGGCTTTGGAGACATCGATTGCCGGAATGTCACGATGCAGCGGGACTTCAATTGTGCCTGATCTGATTGCAGGTAAATGTATCAATGTCTCAGGCATGGGGGGCAGGGCAGACGGACTCTATTGGGTAACCCAAGCCACTCACACTTTCAGCGATAGTGGGACATACAGGAATCAGTTTGAATGCTCGGCTATCGATGCTGCCTATCCGAAAAGGCCCGCAAAAAAGCCATATGTGCCTCATTTGCATACCGCAGTAGTAGTTGATAATGTGGATCCAGAGCACATGGGGCGTGTCAAAGTAAAGACTCTGTATTCAGACGACCAGGAGACAACCTGGGCGCGCGTGGTACAAGCGGGTGCAGGCAATGAGAGAGGAAGTTGGATTATTCCGGAAACTGATGACGAAGTGCTGATCGCTTATACTCGCGGCGACGTGGACCACCCCATCGTTTTTGGGGGGCTCTACAATGGACAGGATGCCCCTCCGCCGGGAACTGCCGACACCATTTCCGATGGAACCAATAATCTAAGGCTCTTTCGAAGCCGATCGGGGCACGTGCTTCAGTTTGACGATACTGATGGCAGCGAGAAGATAGATGTTTTGCTCAAAGATGAGAAGACCGTAATCTCGCTTACGATGGAGTCGGGCACGGGGGCAATCGTAATCAGCAGCGATAGTGATATCAGCGTCAAAGCCGAAAACAATGTAGCCGTTGAAGCGACCAACGATATCACTTTGAAGGCGGGTGGGAAAATAACGCTGGAAGCGACCGGCGATATTGACATAAAGTCTCAGGGTAACATAAAAAACGATGCGGGAGTAAACTTCGAGGCTAAGTCAAACGCTGCAGCCAAAGTGGAAACCAGCGGTCAGTTGGATGTCAAGGGGGCAATGACCTCGGTAAAGGGTGACGGGATTGTTGAGATCAAGGGCGGGCTGGTAAAAATCAACTAGATATGGAATATCTGGCGCTGCCCCTTGTATTGTATGATGGCTTTCTTGGCCGTACCGACCTTCGTGAATCAATTACTCACTCTGTCGGTCTGCTTATTAGTACCCGCATCGGTCAGATGAGATTCATGCCCAACTACGGTTGTGATCTCTGGGAGAAGGAACACTCGGATCTTTACACAGCAAGCAGGGCAGATATACGAGCATCGCTGCGCAACGCCATAGGCCAATTCGAAAAGCGGCTGTATAATGTCTCGGTGTCAGTGCTTTCTGAGGTTAAAGCCGCTGCCGGTAGTGGTTCCACACGTGGTGTCGCCGTACGCGTAACCGGATATTTCACGGAAGAAGACGAAGAACAGAAGTTCGAGGCGACCTTTAACATTGGCTGAACGTTTGACAGATGATCAAAAGGCACGTACTGCCCAGGATATCTTTTCCGAGATGCACAGGCAGCTTCGTGTTTTTAACTCCGAGGTTCCGGCATCGGCAGAGCGTCTAGATCCGGTCATGCGAATACTCATGCAAATGTATGCTGACCAATTGGCGAGGCTGGACCGACGAATTGATTCGGTTTGGGAGGCGGCACGTCGGTCGTTGATTACATCTCTGGCTCCCGAAAGCACTCATTGGCCGGTCCCGGCCTGTACTGTGATTAAATGCCAACTATCTGACCCTGTGGTCCATATTGACCCGCACACCAAATTGTTTTACAAGGAAAAACGGGCCGGCGGTCACACTCATTTTTTCTCGTCCCGCCGATCGGAAAAGCTGCTTTCCATCGCTACCGCAGGAATCTGGCTTGGACTGGACGACCGCTTGTACGATTTGTCGCC
>JBHHVC010000067.1:0-12224 GCA_046754125.1 Candidatus Zixiibacteriota bacterium | reverse complement strand
GAACAGGGACCGCCGCCGGAGGCGCGGAAGATTATAAGGAGCCGGCCTATAAGCCGGGTTCTGTCGTGGGCAACCATTCATCCCGGCCTCTTATTGAGCCGACTGGCTCGTGGTAGAGTCATTGATATAGTCCGAGTAGCCGGTTTGTCTCTGTGTCTGTCCCCGCAGTAATGCGGCAGCGATCCATCCAATTAAGCACTTCAGACAGTTATACAATATGTCCATGAAATCAACTACAAACGAGAGTGAACAAAGCCGGTTTACTCTACGGCTTGCGCTTGAGGCGTGCTGAAAAGGCGCCGTCGATTCCGGCCAGGGCCGGATAGGTTTTGACAAATCCACGCGAGGTAACCAGCTCGGCGGGAACCAATCCTCTGGGCGAATCTATTTCGAAATCGCGTCGGCGCAGCAAAAACTCCTCGACTACCTGATCGTTTTCGGCACGTATTATCGTACATGTGGAATAGATCAGTATTCCGCCCGGCTTTACCGATTTTGCCGCCTTCAGGATCATTTTGCTTTGAATGCGCGAGAGGTGCACGATATCATCCTCAGATTTGGCCCATCGCAGATCAGCGTGCTTGCCCGCAGTCCCCCAGCCGGAGCAAGGAGGATCGAGCATTACTCGGTCGAACCCCTCTTCCTTGAAATCGAACATATCGCTTACGACAGGGGATATAATCTTGATTCCCAGTCGTTCCGCGTTTTCTAATACCAGGCGCAGGCGTTCGTGTGACTTGTCCAGAGCCGTAATGCGCCCCCTGTTGCGCATGCGAATTGCCATGTGAGTTGCTTTGCCGCCGGGGGCGGCCGCGCAATCGAGCACTTTTCCTCCCGGTCGCGGGTTGGCCAGCCGTGTTGCCAATCCCGCTGATTCGTCCTGAATAAATACTTTTCCGGTCGCGATCAACTCGCTTTCTAGAGGCAAACCACCCTGCTCAATATGGATATACTCGGGAAGATAGTTGCCGGGAGCAAAAGCTACATCGTTTTTGGCCAGTATTTCTGTCACTTCCTCCGGTTTTGCCTTGAGATAATTAACACGGTAGGTCAGGCGCGGCACCGCGTTAAACTCCCGCAAGGCTGCCTCGGTACGCTCCGAACCGAACTCAGATAAGCAGTATTTGACAAAATAATCGGGAAAGCTGTAGTAGTCGCCAAGATACTTCACAGGGTCTTCACCTCGGTCAGCGAATATGACTTTTTCCGGCTGGCGCAAACTGGCTCTCATGACTGCGTTCACCAGGTTGGCTTTGGAGCGATCCGTCATATAGCGGGCCAGGTTGACCGATTCGCTTACCGCCGCCGCATCAGGGATCCGGTCAGTGAAGTGAAGCTGGTAGAATCCCAAGCGGAGGATATTGGTCAGCTTCAGCGGCAGATCCTTCGACGGTCGAGCCAGATAGAACTTGATCTCGTGGTCAAGGCGCCTGCGCATCTTTGTGGTACCGTTTACCAGTTGCATAATGAAGCGGATATCGAGCGGCCGAAAGCCGCGGTCGGAAGAGACGGAAGATATGGCATCCTCGGCCTGTCCCCCCTGCTGGATAAGAATAAGTGCCTCTACCGCGGCCGCTCTCACTGGATCGTATTGAGAAGTCCCGGATTTCTGCCTGGTTGTCTCCTTGTTCATTTATAGCTCCATAGCTGCCGCGACCGGGGCATCAGGCTGGTAACGATACAATGCCCGACGATGCACCCTGAACGAAAGGCACCGCATATCAACCGTCGGGTCTATAGCCGCAGCAACTTCCACCGGACGAGCATATCCTCCCTCACCGACGCCGAGTGTCATAACCAGCAGATCGTCGTGCAATTGCAAATCGTAAATGGCAGGACGGATATCCAGTTTCCGAATCCTGTCCTTACCCGACCGCTCAATCTCTAGTGTCGACATCTGCATTATTTCGTCCAGCCGGCTGCTGACGCTGGAACGGTCGCTAAAGTACGAAGCCGGAATGGTGTACTCTACTCTGTTTAGTAGCGCAGAAAGCGACTTGGAGCGAGCGAGAACTGATCTTGCGTCAATGATAGTCATACCACCGGGTACCTCTGTTCTTAGCGCATCGATCATGTATGGCATGAGATTCGATTCGAGCGTAGCTTCAAACAATTCCGCTTCCGAAGTAAACCCAAGCGGTAATGGCGGTCCGTACGAGAGTTTCATTGCCGGATTGAATCCCTGAGAGTATGAAATCGGCCAATGTGCTCGCCGCAGTATCCGTTCAATCATTCGTATATTGTCAAGGTGTGACATGTATTTGAAGCTCTCGCCGCGACCCCACTGGATTCGCACCCGCGACTTGGTCGGAGCAATCTGTGAACGGGAGGCCAACCGCTTCTTCCGTCCCCGACCATAAAAGATCGCTGTCGGCTCGCCTGCCGATTCCGACTGCTCTGTTGCATGCGGAGCGAAATCCTTCAGGAGAGTTGACGTTCGTTGCCTTTCCTTCTGGAGATGCTCAGAGGAAACTCCTTTCTTGATATGTGACCAGGGAAGGGCAGTCGAAAACGGAATGGAAGTGCGCAGTTCATCGATCTGCATACCGTTGCTATCCAGCGCCACAATCCACTTGTCCCAATCGAAACACTCGTTCCAGCCGTCGAATCGTGCTCCGGATTCCCAGGCCGAGCGAATGACCTTTCCCATCGAACGATCTCCGCGACCGATCAGCCCCTGCAACAATGTCGTCTCGACAGTAGAATACTTAAAATGAACGTTGCGGACACGGCAGTTGCGTTTGACAAAAGACAGCTTCTTCAAGATGCTTTCCACCGATTCGATGGCATCCCACTGGAAAGGCGTGTGCGGTTTTGGCACAAACGGCGAGAGGGTCACATTGATCGTCTTCCTGCCGGGATGCTCCTGTCCCATCTCGCTTATTCGCGTTACGATCCTGGCAATGCCAAGCAGATCATCTTCAGTTTCGGTCGGCAGGCCTATCATGAAGTACAGTTTGATAGTCGTCCAGCCTTGTCCAAAGGCGATGCGCAGCGAATCGAAGATAGCCTCGTCGGGAAAGTCTTTACGGATAAACAGTCGCAATCGTTCGGTCCCGGCTTCCGGCGCTAGGGTGAGTCCGGACTTGCGTACCCTTGAAACCGCTTTAAGCAGTTCCGGGCTTATCGACCCGGGTCGCAATGCCGGTAAAGATATCGACGTGCGTGATGTCTCCATCCGGTTTGCAACTGTGGTGGCCAGCCGACCTATCTCCGGGTAGTCGGTAGAAGAGAGCGACATTAGTGAGACCGATTCATAACCGGTCGCCTGCATCTGCTTTTCGATCTGGGCAAGAATGTCGTTTTGTGATCGTACGCGAACAGGACGATACATCGGGCCCGCCTGACAGAAACGGCAGCCCTGAGGGCAGCCGCGCATGATTTCGACGCCAAGATGTGAATGAACGGTATCGATCAACGGTACGATCGGTCGCTCGGGGTAGTATTCCGGTTTCAGTTCTGGCACCACCCGCGCCTTTATCTGGACGGGTATGCCTGTAACGACTGGTTTGTGCGCATGATCGTACAACGATGGCACAAAAACGGACTCGACATTTCGGGCAAGCAGCATGAGCTTGTCCGCGCGTGAACTCTGCCTGTTATCATATAGCAGGGAGAGCATCTCCGGGAGACCTTTTTCGGCGTCGCCGATAAAAAAGAGATCGATAAAGTCGGCGTATGGTTCCGGGTTGTATACTGCGGGACCACCAGCCATTATTATAGGATGCTCCTCGGATCGTTCCGAAGCCAGAATAGGAATACCTGCCAGGTCGATCATTGTCAACATGTTAGTAGCCACCAGCTCGTAAACGAGGGTGAAGCCGATAGCATCAAACTGGCAGGCCGGTCGCGATGATTCGAGCGAAAACAGCCCGATTTTCTCGCGCCGCATCAACTCTTCGGCATCGCTGTCGGGCGCAAAAGCCCGCTCGCAGAGGAAACGATCGTCGCTGTTGATAATATGGTACAGCGACTGCAGACCAACATAGGACTGGCCGATCTCATACTTGTCCGGATAGGCGTGCAGATAACTGACTCGACCGGACGGTGATTTGATAACTTGCCCCGGCTCCCCGCCGGTGTAACGGCCGGGTTTGATTACATGCGGGAAGAGCTTTTCTTCGAGTAAGCGTCTCATGTGATATACGTGCTTCGCCAACAATCAATTCTATCATTACAATAGCAAATTGCGAATATGGGTGCAAGAAGAACCTGTACAATCTATCGGCGAAGGCGAGGTTTTGCATACGGAAGAGACCGAATTGCATATGGGACCACTATATCCACACAGTCCCCGTTATGGAGGTTTGATTTCAACGCGAGTTGGCACTATATTTTAAGTTATGCCAACAGCTGTGGAAACTAAAGATGTTTGCCGACGATCAATCGTTTCGATCTCCAATTGACGGAACACTTGATCTGCACACGTTTCGGCCGGATGAGACCGGGGAAGTCGTCCACGAATACATTGGCGAATGTCTGCGGCAGGGCATTTGCCAACTGCGTATCATCCACGGCAAGGGCTCTGGCGTGCAACGGCGTATTGTCCACAGCCTGCTTGACGGCCACCCCAATGTACTGTCCTATCGGTCGGAGGGCGGTTCGGCTGGAGGGTGGGGTGCGACCATTGTAGACATCAGACAGGGTTCTCAGTAGCGTTTACCTTTATCGTACAAAAAAGATACCCAGTCGCGGGGCGACAAGGTATCCTGTAGGTGAGCCCTTCAAGAATGAAGAGATCATGGGACAGGGGTTGTACCCAGCCCCTTATTTTAGCAACACCATCTTTCGCGTAGCACTAAACGAACCGGCCGTCAGACGATAAAAGTACAGCCCCGAAGCATAGCGACCCGCCTGCCATTCAATTTCGACATAGCCGGCATCGCTTGTCCGGCTGAAGTGTTCGACTTGCTGGCCCAGGACGTTATAGATATTCAGCGTCCATTCTGATCGCTGCGGCAAGGCGAATCGTATTGTAGTCGACGGATTGAACGGATTGGGATAGTTTTGCGACAGTTCGAAGGTGGTTGGGAGTGTTTCTATTTTAGCACTCATTACAAAGCCGTCGTAGCTTCCGACCTCGATCGTCTTCACTCTCCGGCTGCCTTCGATTCGCATAACAGGTCCGACGCCGAGCGAGAGTCTGCCAGTCAGGTTATAGACCAGAATGTGGGTGGAGGTACCGTCGAAGCTATACTGCAAGTCCATACCGGCAGCCTCTTCGTGCAGTGTCGGTTCGACCTTACCATCAAGAGTAACAGATATCGCACCGATCGGGTAGTCGGTTTCGGTCACCGAAAGGACACCATCTATCAGAGCGAATTCTGCCTGGGGCAGGTTGTCGGGATTGAGCTTGGGAAATGCAGGTGCGTCACCAATAACCACTCGGATAAGGTAGACAAGGTCGGCCACCGACAAGGTGAGGCCGTCGGCGTTAACATCGCTGGCTGCAATTTGTCCGTCGGCATTAACTGTGAATACTGATAGTCCGAAGACAAAATAGTTGGAGAACAACACAGCGTCCGCAATTTCATATGCCAGCCCGTTCAGATTGATATCACCACGGTCGTCGATGGAATCGGCGCAGACGATATCGATTCCGCCGTTAGTGTAGTCGACACAACGAATGGGCGCAGGCTTGCCCTGTCCTCCACCAGACAAACATAGATCGGGAGCGCCGAAGAACCCTGGGAAGCCATACAGGTTGTCGGTCAAGTTGTTCAGTTCGAAGTCATAGACATTGCGAGAAATCCACAGGGTATCCCCCTCCTGCGATGCAAACGCATTGTCGCCACAGTCTAGCCAGAAGAAACGCACCGGAGCGTATTGACACTCGAGCGTCCGGTCGTTGGAAACGAGGAAGTCGATAGTTGCCAGCGATCCAATCATGCCGTCAAGGAAACACCCCGGATGGTTGGCTCCGTTATTGGTTTCAGCCATTGCCACAATTCGCAGCAACCCGGACGGGCAGCCGTTGCCGCAGTTGCCGTCGCCGCCGAATCGATAGGTGAAGTATTCCCAGCCGCAATTCACGAGTAACTGACCGGGAAGGACATTACTCACAATCAACGCGGTTGGATCATAGGCCAGCAGCAGATCATATCCGCCCAGCGGCTTACCCGCTCCATTCAGGAAAATCTCCAACTGTTGGTGCTGACCCTGTAGACTGTTGTGTGACTTTTCGATCTGTACGTGGAGGCACTCATCGATCTGCACATCAACACAAACCGTATCAAGCGCCTCGGCACCGCAATCGTCGCGTGCAGTGAGGTAGAAACAGTATATTCCCGCTGACGGCGCATTGAAGCAAATCTGACCGGCCGCGTATGACACTATTGTATCGGGATTGGCCGAATCCGGTACAACGATTACGCTGCTCAGATTGCCGTCCTCATCGTCGATCGTAACACTGAGACAGATCTGTCCCGGTTCATCGAGAAAGGCCGTGAAGTCGGGCATCGGGCCGATCGTAGGAGCAGCATTTAGGTCAATTGTGATATAGCTGGTGTCAAAATCAGTCTCCCCGCAGGAATCAGTCGCCTTTATAATGAATTCGTAAGTGGTTTCGTTAGCTGGAACATTGAAGCATATCTGACCGGCATTGCTGTCATACGTTCCATTCGGTGAAATAAGTTCCGTCGTCTGGAGATTGCTGTCGACATCGCTGGCGCCGGCCGGCCAGCAGATCAAGGCCCCGGCATTGCAGACGAAGAAGAGGCTGTCATCACCTGCATCGGCAACCGGTGCGCTGTTCATATCAATGACCACGAGGAATGAATCGATACAACTTGCTCCGCAACTGTCGAGGCAGAGCACTTTCACATAGAAAGAATCGTCGACCGCCGGCGTGAAGGTCCAGTTGCCGCCAGCCACCGAACCCAGTCCACCCAGCATTTCACAGTGATCAAAATTGTTGTCGACATCGTCCGCACCCACCGGTAGCGTCAGCAATGTTGGACCACACAGGAAGTAGGATGTATCAGATGGCATCTCGCATACCGGCGGGGAGTTCAAGGTGATATTGACAACAACCGTGTCCTCGTCGCTCAGACCACACTGGTCAACTGCTCGCAACACGAACGTGTAGCTGCCGGAGGCGCTAGCGTCAAAACAGATTTGGCTGCCATCGTATGTTCCGGGTCCTGATATCAGGTAGCAGGAGTCGAGATTGTTGTCGGGGTCGCTGCATGCCGCGTCCCAGCATATCTGTGACGGCGAACAGAGGAATAGGGATTGACCTGCTCCAGCATCGGCGGTTGGGCCGGTGTTAATCTGAACGGTGACACAGATCGAGTCGTTGGCCGAAGTGCCGCAGGCATCAGTCACCTGAACGACAAAACAATAGAATCCTGCAGTGTCCGGTGTGAAACAGAATTGGTTGGCACTGGTGTCAATTGTGCCGGCACCCGACACCAGTTCCTCAAGAGTTACGTTGCTGTCAGTGTCAGTAACGGAATACGTGAAACAGAGCGACCCATTGGCGCACAGGAATATGGTCGTGTCAGACGTAAGCACGACCAGTGGCGTATCATTGATGCTTACGTTATAGCAGAGGTTCACTACGTCTGTGGCCCCACATGAATCGGAGACTTCGGCTGATACGCAGTACTGGCCATCGGAGGTAGCATCGAAACACCACAAACCGCCCGGGGTCACTGTTCCGGAACCGGACAGCCGTGTCCAGGTCAGTGGCTCGGCGTCGGTCGCAGTGAATTGGTAGCATATCTGCGCCGGACTGCACAGGAATGTATCGATTGGCGTTGTCGGATCGTCAGCTATCGGGGCCTCGTTGAGAGTAACATCGGCAATGAGAGTGCAGGAATCCGAACCGCACGATGTTGAGGCGACAACGGATAGCTCATAGTGTCCGGAAGTGTCGGCCGGGAAGCAGACCATGCCGGACTGGTAATGTCCAATAGGACTGACGACAACCGTAGCGCCGGGTGTGACGACTGTAACCGGCAGACAAACAGTGTCCGGACCGCAAAGAAATACCGACTGAGGCTGAGAGCATTCGATCTGCGCCACCTGACCAATGTCGACCACGCAGACGACACTGCATGTGTCGGCGCCGCACGATTCACTGGCTATGATGTCTACATTGTAGATGCCTGATGTATCTGCGAAGAAACAGAGCTCGCCGTCCGCATACCATCCTACTGAAACCGTCACTGTGGCACTTGCCGGCTGAATGTCTATCATCTTGCAGACAGTGTCGGGATCGCAAAGCGAGAAAAAGACGGTGTCAACCGGGCAGGATATCTGTGCTATCTCACCAAAAGTCACATGCACAACCAACGTATCGCAGATAGTCTGACCACACGAATCGCTCAGGCAAAGGACGAACTCATAATCTCCCGGGGCGGTCGGAGTGAAACAGACCTGGTTCGCCGCAGTATCAAGGCTGCCGAAGCCCGAAGCCATCGACTCTGTCAGCCCGCTGAGCCCGTCAGCATCGCTGACAACGTAGCCAACACATATTTCCTGGGGGGCGCAGAGGAATACCGACGTGTCGCTGACGAGGGAAATCGACGGAGCAGAGTTGATTGTGACCGATATAGTAACCGTATCAGCCGACTGTTCTCCGCACGCATCCTGCGCCAGCAGAGTGAACTGGTAGGTTCCGCTGGTCGAAGGCTGGAAACAAATCTGGGTGCCATCGTAGATACCCGGCCCGGAAAAGATGCAGTCGGTGAGGTTTCCGTCGGCGTCGCTGCACGAGGCGCTCCAGCAGATTGTGTTGGTGTCGTCGCATAGGAACAGGCTCTGATCAGCGCCTGTGTTGGCAAGTGGTGCTTGATTGATTGCAATTGTCACGTTGATAGTATCTGTGTCCTGCGAGCTGCACTCGTCCTGAATCTGGACGACGAAAGTGTACGCTCCACTGACTGTGGGCGTGAAGCAAACCTGCGAATTGAGAGTGTCTATGCTGCCCGGACCTGACAAGAGAGTCACTGTTGTCGGGGCGGGAAAATCTGGGTCAAAGCTGTTGTACGGCAGACAAACCTGCTGGCTATTACACAGGAAGATAGTTGTGTCGTTACCAAAGCTGATTTGCGGCGGGCCGTTGACATTGAAATCAACAGTGAATTGCGACTGACAGGTGGCGCCACAGGAGTCCTCGCATTCGATTACGACTGTAATGACCTGGTGCCCAACCGGAGTATAGCACCACTGACCGCCTACCAACGAACCGGGACCGGAAACGATTTGGCATTGTAATAGGTTATTGTCATCATCGGTTGCCGAAACAGGCAAGCAAACTTCGGCTTGGACACACTGGAATATGGTCGTGTCGGCAGGAACAAGGCAAACCGGCGCAGAGTTGATAGTGACAGTGGCCACGACAGTGTCGAGGCTTACGACCCCACAGGCGTCGGTCGCTTCCAAGACGAAGGTGTAGCTGCCTGATGCGTTGGGCGTGAAGCATATGGCGCTGCCATCGTAGGAGCCGTTTCCAGATACAAGGGCGCAGGTGGAAAGATTGCCGTCGATGTCGTCACAGGACGCCTCAATGCAGACCTGCTGGCTCTGGCAAAGGAATAGCGTGGTGTCGTTGCCGGCGTCTGCTGACGGCGCTGAATTGAGCGTATAGTCAATTACTACAGTGTCAAAGCTCTCCGCTCCGCAAGAGTCGGTCGCCTTGAGAATGAATTGGTAGTTGGCGGACCCAGTCGGCGAGAAACATATCTGCGAACCGTCGAAATTACCCACACCGGATAGTAGTTCTACCGTGGACAGGTTCCCGTCGACATCACTCGCCGACACGCTCCAGCAGATTTGAGTAGCAGAACACTGGAAAATCGTCTGGTCCGCACCGGCATCGACCCAGGGTGGCTCGTTGACCGCGATTGTCACCTGGATGGAATCGGTAACACTTGTACCACAGGCATCGTAGGCAGTGACGCAGTATAAGTATGTTCCACTGGCGGTCGGCACAAAGCACAGACGGCTATTGAGCGTATCAATGACTGCATCGCCGCATGTCACACTCAGAGAATCTATGTTGCCATCGACGTCACTCAGCACATATGGCAAACAAGCAGCGGTGGCATTGCATTGGAAGATCGTTGTGTCATTGCCCAACGACAAGAGAGGTGCGGCGTTAACGGTCACGTTGAAAGTAAACGATGTTGTATCGATTGCGCCGCACGAATCGATCACCTGGACTGTTACCGAATAGGTACCTGAAGCAGTAGCATCAAAACACCACAACCCTGAACCATCCACAGTCCCCGAACCGGAAAGTTTCAGCCAGTTCATGCTGCCGCCATTCGGATCTGACGCACTGAATTGATAGCATGCCTGACCGGGGGCGCAGAGGAATGTATCTATCGACAACCCGGCATCGGTTATGAGCGGCGGACTGTTGATTGTTATGTCGGCTACAAGCAAACAACTATCCGTTCCACAACTGGTAGTAGCGACGATGAGCAGTTCATAGTGGCCGGAACTGTCGGCGGGGAAGCAGATGTTGCCCGACTGGTAGCTTCCGATCGGGCTGACTGCGACGGCGACTCCGGATCCCATAACAGTGAGCGGAATACAGACGGTGTCGGCATCGCAGACAAACAGATCCTGAGCCGGCGGACAACTGATTTGTGCGGCCTGGCCAATGTCAATGTTGAATGTAATCGTACAGGTGTCGTCGCCGCATTGCTCGGATGCGATGACTGTAACAACATAGATGCCTGATGTGTCGGCGTTGAAACAGAGTTCGCCACCGGCGTAGGTCCCCATTGATGTTGTTACAGTGGCATTGGGCGGCACAATCGGCAACAGGTAACAAACCGGACCGGGGGAACATAACGACACCGCGATCGTTTCCGTTGGGCAAGTGATAGTGGCAAAAGCGCCGAAAGTGATATTTACTACTATTGTATCTCGGTCGGTAAACCCGCACGAATCAGTAGCGCTAACAACAAACTCATAGGCACCGTCAACAGCAGGTGTAAAGCATATCTCGTTGGCTGCGGTATCAATCGTACCGAATCCGGATTCCATTACTTCGGCCAGACCGGACAAACCCTGCGGGTCGCTCAATTGGTAAGATATACAAACCGGCTGAGGCACGCACAATTGCAGGGACGAGTCGCTGCCGAAACTGATGGACGGAGTATCGTTGATAGTGATGTCATAGGACAACGACACTGTATCGGCAAATCCGCAGGAATCGACAACCGCTACAGTTATAGTGGACAACCCCGACGATGTCGGAGTGAAGCAGAACAGGCCGCCCGCAGACAAACTACCGACCCCGCTGATCTTTGACCAGACCAGCAATCCGCTGTCCGGGTCGGTTGCGACGAATTGATAACAAATCTGGCCGGGGTTACATTGGAAAACAGTGAACGGTCCGCCCGGATCGACAATAGAAGGTCCGCTGTTGAGCATCACCGAATATTGGATAGACGCCGTGTCGACCTGACCACAGGCGTCAGTGACGAGCACAGCCGCACTGTAGGTACCGGACACAGTCGGAGTGAAGCAGAAGAGTCCCGTTGGGCTGATCGAACCGACACCACCGATAAACGTCCAGATAAGCGAATCGTTGTCCGGATCGGTGGCGGTGAATTGGTGACAGAGTTGCTGTGGCGCACACAGGAATTGTGTGACCGGAACCGGGTCATCTACGACAGGGGCGCCGTTGAGGGCGACCGCTACCAAGACCGTATCGAAATCCTCTAATCCACAACTGTCGATGCAATGTATTACGAACGAATAGGCACCGGCCGACGGGGGAGTGAAGCAAATCTGCCCGCCAACGAGCGTCCCTGGCCCGGAGATAAGCTCGCTCAGGACAAGATTGCCGTCCGGGTCGGCGAAGCTAACGCCCAAACATATCTCAGACAACTGGCAAAGCAAAAGACTTTGATCGCTTCCGGCGTCGGCCACCGGCGGGTTATTTATGATCACCGTCACATAGATAGTGTCGGCCCCTTCGTCATCGCTGTGATCACCATCGTGGTCTTCATCTTCCGCGGAAATAATCAATTCGTACAAACCGGATGTATCGGCAAAGAAACAGAACTCGATTTCATCGTGGTCATCACTGCTGCTGCGAGCTACAGGCTGCATTCGTGCGGCTACAGCATCGATACTGAAGGTGCCGGACACTGCCGCAATCTCTACTTCGTCGTAGGTGATGCCATCGGGAATATCGACGGTCACTCCACCAAATCCAGTGCCCAAGGAACTTCCGGGAACAGAGATTGTGACAGTGT
>JBHHVC010000066.1:0-12257 GCA_046754125.1 Candidatus Zixiibacteriota bacterium | reverse complement strand
GTTCCCCTAACAGATTTAGTGTGCGGTTGTTCCGTATTTCATTGTTCACGTTTTCAGAAAACGCCAAAGTGGCAGCAGGCCATTTGTCAAGGGGCAGACCGGAGGTCTGCCGCCCACGAGCCGGCTATTCTATTAGTCCGGCGGACCGGCCCTTCAGGTGGATTTCCTGCCAATGGCTTTCGCCATACCGCTTGATCACATAGAAAGCTGTTAGGCACCAAGCATCAGTTGGCGGGCTCGAAGACGGACCCGCCCTACAAGACTGTTCGTTGCAGTCAATAAGGTTCCTCTTGTAATCTCATGTTCATTTTGTCATACCGGCGAAATGCAGCTAATGTTTGAAGTGTCTCTTCCCTGTGAAAACCATCGCAGCCTCTGCCTTATCGGCAGCCTCAATTACCTGCTCGTCTCCTTTGGACCCGCCGGGCTGGATTATCGCGCACACGCCCGCTTCGGTGGCGACCTCTACCCCGTCAGGCATGGGGAAAAAGGCATCGGATGCCATGACCGCACCAGAGGCCCGGTCGCCTGCTCTCTTCACCGCCATGAAGCTTGAGTCGACGCGAGAGGTCTGTCCCATACCGATTCCGACAGTGGCGCCGCCTTTGGCCAGGACAATAGCATTCGACTTGGTGTGCTTCACTACTTTCCATGCAAATAGAAGGTCGCGGATTTGTTCGTCTGATGGGGTCCTTTTTGTTACAACCTTGAGTTCCGCCTCGACTGTCTCGCAGTCATCGGCCGTCTGTACCAGTAATCCCCCGCTAATCTGCCTGTGAACTGACAGCCCGGCTGTCCTGCCATTGCTGATTTCGGGGAGGGCAAGAATGCGTCGGTTCTTCTTTTTCTTTAGCAGGCTGAAGGCATCATCGTCAAAACCGGGCGCCAGTATACATTCGACAAACGGGGTTTCATGCAGTGCTTTCGCGCACTCGATATCCACTGTGCGATTGAGGCCTATTATCGACCCGAATGCTGAGAGCGGATCACTTTTGTAGGCACGCTGATATGCCACCGCAATGTCGTCGCCAACGGCCGCACCGCACGGATTGGCGTGTTTGAGCAGACAGGCAAAGGGCTGATCAAATTCGAGTAGCAAGCCAAGACATGCGTCCAAGTCGTTGTAGTTATTGTATGAAAGCTCTTTTCCAGAAAGCGTATCAGCCCGCAACAAGGACTGCGCCTGATAGCCCGGTTGTTCGTAAAGTGCCGCTTTCTGGTGTGGATTCTCTCCATAGCGCAGATGATCTCGTAATACATACGATGTGCTCAAAATCGATGGGAAGTCGGCAGATCCATCAGAGGTCGACGTTTCGAAATAGGCGTTGATTGCCGTGTCGTAGCGCGATGTATGCTGGAATACTTTCTGCGCACAGCATCGGCGAAACGACATGTCGGTAACGCCGCCATTTTCTTCCATCTGTTTGATAAGCGGATCATAATCGGCCGGATCGACAATAACTGTTACGGCGGAGAAGTTTTTGGCAGCGGCACGCAACATTGAGGGGCCGCCAATATCGATATTCTCTATCGCCTCTTGGTCGGTCACTCCTTGCCGGGCTACAGTCTCCTCAAATGGATAGAGATTGGCAACGACCAGATCAATTCGGCGATAGTCCAGTCGGGCCAGTTCGTCAACGTCGTCCTGAACGTCCCGGCGAAACAGAATGCCTGCGTGGATTTTGGGATGCAGCGTCTTGACACGCCCAGCAAAGATCTCGGGAGCGCCTGTGAATGTCGAGACGGAAACAGCCGCAATGCCGGCATCCTTGATTGCCTTGAGTGTACCTCCGGTTGAGATAATTTGTACACCCATCGAGTGCAGAGCCGACGATAGTTTCTCGATACCGGCTTTGTTCGACACCGATATAAGGGCGCGCTGAATCTTCTTTGTTTCGGCCATTATGCCGACGCTCCTGTCAGTAATCGCTGTGCCTCATTGTATCGTGCAGCCGATGCTTCCAAAACACTGTCAGGAAGTACCGGTGCGGGTGGTTTCTTGTCCCAGTCCAGACCACTTAAGTAGTCGCGAATCGGCTGTTTGTCGAACGACGGCTGAGAGCAGCCGACCCGGTACTGATCGATCGGCCAAAAGCGGCTTGAGTCCGGTGAGAGGACTTCGTCAATCAGGGTAAACTTGCCGTCAACAAATCCAAACTCGAACTTGGTGTCGGCGATAATGATTCCTTTGGTCAGGGCGTAGTCGGCGGCTCTCGTGTAGATTTCGATGGACTTGTCGCGGCAAAGGCTTGCTGTTTCCGACCCGATCAAATCGACTAGTTGCCGATAGCTGATGTTTTGGTCGTGGCCGTCATCGTTTTTCGACGAGGGTGTAAAGAGTGTCTTGGGCAGCTTTTCCGACTCCTGTAGATCATGCGCGAACTCAAAGCCGTGCACTTCGTTTGACCCCACCTGACGCGCAGCAAGTAACTCCTTCCACATTGAACCGGAGATATATCCCCGCACGATACACTCGGCGTCAATCCTCTCGGCCTTGAAAACGATCATCGACCTGCCCTCGAGGGTATCCCGATATTTTTTCAGATCATCAGGATACTCGTGGAAGACGGCGGTCTTGAGATGATTGCCTACTGTGTCCTTGAGGAAATTGAACCAGAACAGAGATGTCTGAGTAAGCACCCTTCCCTTTCCCGGTATGCCATTGGGCATTACGACATCAAATGCAGAGATGCGGTCTGTCGCCACGAACAAGAGGGTATCTCCCAGATCGTAAATGTCACGAACTTTTCCCCGCCTAAGCAGCGGATACTCATCGATTTCGGTGGTCATCACCACCTTATCCTGCGTCAAGGTCATATTCTCCCTTTATCAGTTTTTGCAGCACCCGTGGGTACAGCTTGTGTTCCTGCTTGAGAACTCTTTCGGCCAGAGTGTCCGGCGTGTCATCCGAATGCACAGCTACCGATAAATGCTCGAGCAAGGCACCGTGATCATATATTTCGTCTACCAGATGGACGGTTGGTCCGGATTCTTTCAATCCCGAAGCAAGCACAGCCTCGTGAACGCGACGTCCAAACATCCCGGGGCCGCCGAAACGCGGGAGCGGCCCCGGATGGATATTTGCTATCCGGTTTCGATAGGCGGTAACGATTTCTTGCGGCAGCAGTTGTAGGAATCCTGCCAGGGCTATGAACTGAACCTGATGCGCTTCTAATGTGTCCAGCAGTTGCCGCACGGCCTTTTTTTTGTTTGTACTTTGAGCCAGCCGACAAACTGCTGTTGCGATTCCGGCTTCTTCTGCCCGCTCGATACCGTAGGCCGACGCTCGACTTGAGACAACAAGCACTACTTCGGCCGAGAGAATCCCGGAACGGGTAGCATCGATGATCGCCTGCAGATTGCTGCCGCTCCCCGATATAAAGACGGCGAGTCTGGCCTTTTTGGAGGTCATTTGGCTGCCGCTTTCGGAACGTCATCAGACAACAGATCTATCATGCCGCTAAGCTACGACAGAACCTGTGGGTTGGTCCAGCGATTTTGTTTAAGAGGCAAAGACGCGGGCAGCATCAGATTTATGAGAATCTACCGCAGGAAGATAACGACCGCTACAAAATCTATCAGCCCTAACGACTCGGCGACAAGATAGAAGCAAAAGGCCTGAAAGCCTATTATCCAGAGTTTTACCAACGTTAGCTGTTCTGCCTTTTCAGTATTGTAGCCAGCCTGTCGGCAAAACAGGAACGGCAGGCGAGCCACGAACCCAAAGAACCGAAACAGCCAGAATACGGGGTTATACAGCTGTAGTCGTTGCTCCCAAAGTAACTTGCGGTATTGAACAATCCCCTTCTCCAGAATCTCTAGCGGCAGGCGTTCGTCGAGCGAGAACTGCTTGATGACGCTGTCCCGGAATATTGCTTTAATGACATTGATACGCACGGTTCGCCCTCCCTGCGCTGGCGCGTTGCGTGTCAACATACTGCCCAAGTTAACGCATTGCATCGAATCGACAGTCAATGTGGCGAGAGCTCGCATCTTGTCTCGTATTATCTGTGCCGGGATGTTGTCCGGACGGTTGACAAAGCTAAGGTACTCTCGGTACAGGCTCCGAAACTCAATGAGGTTTTCCAGCCTGTCGCGGACTTCGAAGTATGTCATCATCGCGCTTCGACCTCATCTACAAACAACTTCAGGTCGCGATTGAATTGGTCAGGTCTTTCGAGATTGAGCAGGTGGCCGGTCTGTGGGTACTCAATCAGTCGGCTCCCTGGGATTTTTTCGTGAAGCTCGTGAGCCAGCGGTACGAACAGCTTGTCAAGTGTGCCGACGAAGATCGCTGTCGGCGAGGAAATTGTGTGAACATGCTGCAAGTCGTAGTTTCGTGCGTATTGTCCGCGCATCTTGTCCATCCAAGTGGCTCCGGAATGTTCCATGATCATTGTTCGTACCAATTTGGCGATCTCGCTGTGCTCTTTCTTGTACCGGGTTAGTGACCACTGCAACCATTTGGAGCGGGCCGCCTCGATCCCCTTCTCTTTGGCCAACTTGTCAATCACCGACACTTTCTTACTCGACCCGAACCCGGCCACAGCCGAACTAACCAGCGACAGTGAGGCCAGCCTGTCGGGATGTTTGAGGGCGAATCCGACCGCAGTAGAGCCGCCCATAGACAGCCCGACCAAATGCATCCGCTCTATCATTAGTATATCGGCAAATTGGAGCAGGTCCTGTGCCCTGTGATCCCGACTGTAGCAGGTAGCGGGAGCGTCGGAAAGCCCATGCCCGCGTGAATCGGGAGCCAGTACCCATCTTTGGCGCCCGAAGAATTCAAGTTGCCCCGCCCACAACCGGCGATCGAGAGTGAAGGCATGGACGAACACCAGCGGCACACGATCCTGTGCAAACTGCGATCCAGTCTGGTCGTAGTGGATTCTTATGTCAGGCAAGCTCAGGTAGGGCATGGGGAGGAAGATATGGCAATGTATGACCGACTACATAGGAAGAATCCTACCATAAGTGGCGGGCCGCCGAGCAATTAGCATCAAGGGGCAGACCGGAGGTCTACCGCCCGCAGTGTTGGTCGTGGCTGAATACGCTCCTACAGCATGGCCAAGTATTTGTCCAATTCGTAGCGGCTGACATGGACACGGTAATCATCCCACTCAATCCGTTTGTTCTCGATCAGTTTGTCGTACACATGGTCGCCCAGTGTTTGCCGCATCAAATCCGATTGCTCGAATTCATTGATCGCGTTCTCCAGCGAATTGGGCAGACACTCGATCTTGAGTGCGGCCTTTCGGTCATCGTCCATGTGAAATATGTTATCTTCAATCGGGTCGGGCAGGTCATATTGTTGGTCGATTCCTTTCAAGCCTGAGGCCAGCATGCAGGAATAAGTCAGATACGGATTAGCGGCCGGGTCGGGGGAACGAAGTTCGATACGGGTCGCCTTTTCTTTGCCAATTCGATACATCGGCACCCGCACCATGCTGGAACGGTTGCGACGTCCCCAACTGACATAAACCGGCGCTTCATATCCCGGCACTAACCTCTTGTAGGAGTTGACCCATTGGTTGGTTACGAGAGTGAATTCCTTGACATGTCTGAGAATGCCGGCTGTGAAATACCTGGCCGTATCGGACAGGTGGTACTCGTGGCTCTTTTCGAAGAACAGGTTCCTATCCCCTTTGAATAGTGACATGTGACAGTGCATCCCACTGCCGTTTTCACCGAACATCGGTTTGGGCATAAATGTCGCGTAGATATTGTTTTCCTGCGCGATTTCTTTGACCACAAAGCGGTATACCTGGGCAAAATCCGCCATAACCAGCGCTTCTTGATACTTCAGATCGATTTCGTGCTGCGATGGCGCAACTTCGTGATGTGAACACTCTACCGGTATGTCGAGTGCTTCAAGGGCGCGTACGGTCATCTTACGAATCTGAGTGCCTTCATCAACCGACATGTAATCAAAATATCCTGATCGGTCGAGTGTCTTGGTCGAGCTGTTATTTTCAAAATAGAAGTACTCTATCTCGGGGCCGACATAAAATGTGAGGCCTTCTTTTTCGAGGGCCTTGAGATTACGCTTGAGCACCCATCTCGGATCACCATCGTAGGGAGTACCATCGGGATTCTGTATGTCGCAAAACATGATCGCGATCCGTTCTCCGCCGATCTCCCAGGGGATTATCCGAAATGTCAGTGGATCGGGAATAGCCATGAGGTCAGATTCTTCGATACGGGCAAATCCCTCCACCGACGACCCGTCAAATCCCTGCCCCTCTTCGAGGACTTGTTCTATTTCGCTGCGAGTGATCGACATCCCCTTTATCTGTCCGAGGATGTCGGTAAAACATAGGCGAATATAGCGCACCCCAGCTTCATCAATAAGCCGGAGAACATCTTCCCTGGTTCGCGTCATCGGTTGGTTCCTCCTGCATTCCCGTTAAGCCGCCTAATTTACCTGAGTCAGTGCCAGACACAAGAAAAAAAGATCGGTTCACGAGATATTTGCTGCAATCCATAGAAGGCACGGGTTCGAAGAAGGACCCTCCCTGCAAAGCTTAAGCTGGCGCACTGGGAAGGCTATTTCAATTCCAATTCGATTCTTGTGTGCTTCGGCTTCAATTGGCGACAGGTCACTCCGGCCATTTTGAATATCCTGCGAGCTGCGACAAAGTTGTCTTCATCATTATACTTGTCAGAAAGAAATACCGTCTCCTTGATTCCTACCTGCACTATTAGCTTGGCGCACTCATTGCATGGAAACAGCGAAACATAAATGGATGCGCCGTCAAGATCTGCCTTGTTGGAGGCATTGGTTATCGCATTCATTTCGGCGTGGCAGACGTAGGGGTATTTTGTGTCGAGATACTCGCCGTTGCGCGACCATGACAACTCATCGTCTGAACAGCCGGTGGGGAAGCCGTTGTAACCGATTCCGATAATCCGTTTCTTGTTGTTTACAATACACGCCCCGACCTGCGTACTGGGGTCTTTGGACCTTTTGGCCGACAGTTGCGCAATGGCCATAAAGTACTCTTCCCAGCTAATGTAGTCACTACGCTTTCCTGTCATATTCCAAGTATAGGCATTTGGTGGTCGATTGGGAATAGCATATCGCCAATGTTCTTCAAGTGAATCGAAATGAGGTGACAAATTGGGCAAGTTACTTGACGAATTGCGCCCGCAAGTACTCCCGGTTCATAGTGGCGATGAACGAAACAGGTATATCTTTGGGGCATACCGCTTCGCACTCGAAGTGATTTGTGCAGTTGCCAAATCCCTCAGCGTCCATCTGGGCGACCATGCGACGGACCCGCTCGGTTCGTTCTATTCGACCCTGCGGCAGCAAGGCAAACTGCGCTACCTTGGCGGCCACAAACAGCATGGCCGAGGAATTCGGGCAGGCGGCCACACATGCTCCGCAGCCGATACATGCGGCGGCGTCCATAGCCCTGTCGGCATCAGTCTTGGCAATAGGGATGGCATTAGCGTCCGGCGTTCCTCCGGTGTTTACCGATACAAAGCCCCCCGCCGCCATGATGCGGTCGAAAGCTGCGCGGTCGACGATGAGGTCCCGCACGACCGGAAAGGCTCGCGATCTCCACGGCTCGATATATATCCTGTCACCGTCCTTGAAGTAGCGCATGTGCAACTGACAAACGGTGGTGGCTCGCTCCGGTCCATGGGGAACGCCGTTGATTACAAGCGAACAGGCGCCGCAGATTCCCTCACGACAGTCATGGTCAAAAGCTATCGGGTCGATATCCTTTTGGGCCAGCCCTTCATTAACAACGTCCAACATCTCCAGAAATGACATGTGAGGGCTGATGTTGTTTGCCTCGTACGTCTCCATACGACCGGCATCGTCAGCGCTCTTTTGGCGCCACACATAAAGAGTCAGGTTCATTACTTGTAACTCCTTTGCGCCAGGTGGACTTCTTTGAAATCAAGCTCCTCTCTGTGCAGCACAGGTTGATTTCCTACGCCTTTGTATTCCCACGCTGCAACATAGGTGAACTTCTTGTCGTTGCGAAGGGCCTCGCCCTCGTCGGTTTGGTATTCTTCGCGGAAGTGCGCACCGCACGACTCTTCACGATTGAGAGCATCGAGGACAAGGACTTCGGCAAACTCTAAAAAGTCCGCAACCCGCCCGGCCAACTCCAATGACTGGTTGAGTTCGGCGCTGCTCCCCGGGAGCTTCAGATCTTTCCAGAACTGGCTGCGAAGCTCCGGTATCTTTTGCAATGCGGTCTTCAACCCTGCGTCATTGCGAGCCATACCGCAGTATTCCCACATGATCTTTCCCAGCTCGCGGTGGAATGAATCAGCCGTACGCTTACCGTTAATTGACAGTAGCTTGTTGGTCTTTTCGGCGACTTCGCTTTCAACTTTCTTGAACTCAGGGTGATCGGTCGGTTGGATGGTTGGCTTCTCCGTCCCGATGTAGTTTCCTACGGTATAGGGCGCCACAAAATAACCATCTGCCAGGCCCTGCATCAGCGCCGATGCACCGAGGCGATTGGCACCGTGATCGGAGAAATTGGCTTCACCCAAAACGAACAGACCGGGAATGGTACTTTGCAGATTATAGTCAACCCAGAGGCCACCCATAGTATAATGAGAAGCGGGATAGATGCGCATCGGCACAGAGTACGGGTCTTCTCCAGTTATTTGCTCGTACATTTCAAACAGGTTGCCATACCGTTCCTCGATTACGTGTTTACCCAAACGTCCGATAGCATCGGAAAAATCGAGATAGACGCCAAGTCCTGTTTCGCCAACCCCTCGCCCATCATCGCATGCTTCTTTGGCAGCACGAGAAGATATATCTCTTGGGGCAAGGTTGCCAAAGCTCGGGTACTTGCGTTCCAGATAATAGTCGCGTTCCGATTCTGGTATCTGCCCGGCGGGACGATTGTCCGCCTTCTTTTGGGGTACCCAGATTCGGCCGTCGTTGCGCAACGATTCCGACATTAGAGTCAGTTTTGATTGGTATTCCCCGGTGACCGGAATGCAGGTGGGATGAATCTGCGTATAGCACGGGTTGGCAAACAGAGCACCTCTCTTGTACGCCCGGTACGTAGCTGTGACGTTACAGCCCTTAGCGTTAGTAGACAGGTAGAAAACGTTAGCATATCCCCCTGTGGCCATCACAACAGCATGGGCACTGTGGGAACTGATCTTTCCGGTGATCATATCACGTACTACTATGCCACAGGCCCTTCCATCGATGACGACAATATCGAGCAACTCGGTACGTGTGAACATGCGGACCTGCCCCTTGCCGACCTGCCGGGCAAGAGCAGAGTAGGCGCCCAGCAACAACTGCTGCCCTGTCTGGCCTCGTGCATAAAACGTGCGGGACACTTGTGCGCCTCCGAATGAACGGTTGGCCAAGAGACCACCATATTCGCGAGCAAACGGTACGCCCTGCGCAACACACTGGTCGATGATGTTGGCGCTTACCTGAGCCAGCCTATAGACGTTAGCTTCGCGAGATCGAAAGTCGCCGCCCTTTACCGTGTCATAAAACAGGCGAAATACGCTGTCGCCGTCGTTTGGATAATTCTTGGCCGCATTGATTCCGCCCTGCGCGGCGATACTGTGTGCCCGCCTCGGGGAATCCTGGTAGCAAAAGCAATCGACGTTGTAGCCCAGTTCGGCGAGGCTGGCAGCAGCCGATGCACCGGCAAGCCCGGAGCCTACGACAATGATATTGAATTTTCGTTTGTTGGACGGATTGACGAGTTTCATTTCAAAGCGATGTTTATCCCACTTCTGTTCGATAGGACCGGACGGTACTCTTGCATCAAGCTTCATAACTACATACCTCCCAGCGATAGCTGCGAGCATCCGGCAAGGACAGCGGCAGGAATCGAAAGAAATCCAAAAAAGAGAACCAATGCCAGCGCTGCGGCCAGCATCTTAAGGCGAGGAATCCAGTTCTGGGATGTAAGACCGAGTGTCTGGAACATGCTCATCAGCGCATGATTGATGTGAAAGGCCAGTCCCAGGATTCCCATCGCGTACAGCCCTGAGATCATCGGATTGGAAAAGCCGAGTATCATCATTCGAAACACATCGAATCTACCATTATCCAAAGGAAGTTGTGCATATTCCGGATTGGTCGTATGCAGCGTAAAATGTAACAAATGATAAATCACAAACAGCAGCAGCCCGGCTCCTGAGTAAATCATGGTGCGCGAACTTACACCAGTTTGTACATTGCCGGAACAGCTATATGCGACAGGTCGCGCTTTCTTATTCTCAATCCAGACCGAGATGCCGGTCCAGATATGAACTGCCAGCGCCAATCCCACAAAACCGCGAACGAGCCAGAGAATGGCTCCCAACTCCTTCAGAGCGTGAGCATAGCTGTTGATCTTATCGGGACCGAGGAAAATCTGAAGGTTACCGAGCATGTGTCCAATGAGGTATCCGACCCAGACGGCCCCGGAAACAGCCATCAGGACCTTTTTTCCTATGGATACAGATACTATTGATGTGGTTGGAGAGGCAACAAGGGTGCTAGTGTCGAGCAGGCTCATTATTGCTCCATGTTTGTTGTCCACGTTACAGTTACAGGTGGCAAACATAGTTCGGAGCGACGGGACGGTCAACCAAAAAGTAACTTTTTTCACATGCTAAACGATTGTTGTATGACCGAGGTGGATACGCGGGTCAACAAGAGTGATCGCCAGAGTGTGGAGAATTGGTTTGACACGGGACAATGCGCGGCATATCATTATGGTTCAATTTGATTCGTAAATGGGCATGATGACCGGACATGGCAGGCTGCAATCGTCCGCCAGTGATGAAGGAGAGCAAACGACATGAAGAGCAAGAGATTTAGAGTACTACTGGTCACCGGGATCATATGCGGTTTGGGTTTGGCGGCAGCAACCTCTCAGGCTGCTTCGGTTCGGCTAGAAATCTCTGGGCCGGGTGCAGTTAATGACAGCACCATCAAAGCAAATGAAAAAGTGTCGGTTGAGCTTTGGTTTACCAACGATTCAATTCGCACCGGTTTTACACTTGGCTTCGCTATCAAGTCACCTGACATCAAGAAGGTCATTCATCTTGCCGACAGCGGCAACGGACTCAACGAGAACGGTGACATAAAGGGGTTTGGCGGTTGGCAGGATCGTTCGGTTTGGGACCTGGGCGGGATTTACACGGTCGAGCGCGATTGGGATGGGCAAGTCCCTGAACTGATAGGATTTGGCGGTGTCTGTGTAAAGCAACGGTATAAGCCGCACGAGTTGGAAAAACATCTCTCATTTGATTTGGTCGTGCCCAGTCCGGGTACTTTGGTTATCGATTCGGCATTCTACCCACCGGGAGGCAAGTGGCTCTATTCGTCACCGGTGAGTATTGCCGCTCCTGTTTCACCGGACTGGTCTGGGCCGTATAAGTATACTGTCATTAAGTAAGTTACCTGTTGAGAGCTCGCTAAGACAGTGAGTTCCATGCCCCGGGGTTGTATCAAGGCCCCGGACAAGAGGGATACGGGCTGCATGGTCGCAGCGTATTCGATATTCGCGCGGTGCCGAAATAAGGGCGGTCGCATTGCTTGGGTGCAACTTGCGGGACTAGTCTTGTCCCTGCTCATAGTATCGCACGACACTTTTGCCGAACCAATCGGTATCCATCTTTCGGGTCCTGACAGTGTGATACCGGCAACTCTTGCCGAGATAGAGTTTTCGATCAGCCCAGCCGATTCGAGTGCGATCGAGTACCTCGGTGGTTTTCACTTGCTCATAGCATACGATTCCTCCCTGCTGACGCCGTGGCTAATTGATGACAACGGGCTTGTCACCGATTGTGGGTGGGAGTTTTTCTCTTTCAATTTGCGGCATTTCAACTGTGCCGGATGCCCCAATTCCGCTATTGATTTACTTGCGCTTGCCGATATTGGGGCGGCAGACTCTGGCATAACGTGCCTGCAACCGGGTGAGCAGAATCTGTCCATCAGATTCCTGGTCACAAATGATGTGACACACTGGGGGGAACGGGCCGAGCTTTCGTTTGTCTGGTCCGATTGCAGTGACAATATCGTCTGGAACAAGGACAGTACAGCCTTTGGACTCGCAACAAGTGTACTGACCGCTGCGGGAATAGATTTGTTTGACTCTACAAACGTGTTCCCTACATCCACCGGCCCGCGATCTGAGTGCTTCTGGCCAATAATGATCGACTCCAGTGGTTTCTCCCCTTTGACCTGCTTCAACACAGCCTTCACAATCATTGCGCCGGATTCGATTGGCTCTATTGGAGACATAAACCTGAAC
>JBHHVC010000065.1:0-12262 GCA_046754125.1 Candidatus Zixiibacteriota bacterium | reverse complement strand
GCCGGAGCCGGTCGAAAAGGCGTTTCAATCATTGAGTGGCTCGGCCGCCGACAGCAGCGAAAGAAGAAACAAAGAGACAACAGATGACTGACCAAAGATCAAACGACTCACCGGCCGCTGCCGAGCAGGCGGCGCCGCCACTGGCGGAATTAATTCGCACCAGACACGCCAAGGCGGTCGAAATGCGTCAGCAGGGATTGAATCCATATCCCTATCGATATGATAATGCTCTTCCCGTCTCCCACTTATTAGAGCAGTTTGAGGCTCTGAGTGAAGCTGAAGATATCGTTCGCCTCGCTGGCCGGATTATGCTCAAGCGCAAGATGGGAAAATCGTTCTTTGCCGATGTGCGCGACGAGAGCGAACGCATCCAGATATATCTCAAACTGGACATAGTCGGGAAAGAGACGTTTGACCTTTTTGACAGTATTGATCTCGGTGATATTGTCGGATGCGAAGGAAGTTTGTTCGTTACCCGCAGTGGTGAGCGAACTCTGAAAGTTACCAGCATCGAGTTGTTGTGCAAGGCGCTCCACCCCCTGCCGGACAAGCATTCCGGCCTGACCGATGTCGAGACAAGATACCGTCGCCGTTATGCTGACCTGATTGTCAACCCGGAAGTGCGCTCTGTCTTTGTGCAGCGTGCAAGGATTATTCAATCGATCAGGCAGTTTCTCGATGAGCAGGGCTTCTTAGAGGTTGAGACGCCAATCCTGCAACCGCTATATGGCGGCGCGTCGGCGCGTCCGTTTAAGACACATCATTTTCGCCTTGATCGCCCCATGTATCTACGAATAGCCGACGAACTGTATCTGAAACGGCTCATAGTTGGTGGATTTGCCAAAGTCTGGGAGATGTGTAAGGACTTTCGCAACGAAGGGATGGACCGGCTCCACAACCCCGAGTTCAGCATGATCGAGCTTTACTGGGCCTATGCCGACTATCGGGACATGGCCGCGCTGTACGAACGGATGTTGCGGCATGTAGTGAACAATCTGCACGGCAGCTGCAGATTAACCTACGGCGATCATGACATCGATTTTGAAAAGCCGTTTAGGTGGATCACAATGCTCGATTCAGTGGCAGAAGCGACGGGAGTCGATTTCAGCGAAATGTCGTATGAAGAAGCGCTGGCGGCGGCAAAGACAATGGGGCTTGGCGACAGCGATGAATTGATCAACTGGGGCAAGATTGTCGAGGTGGCCTGGGAAGCAAAAGTAGAACCGAATCTTATTCAACCGACATTCATTGCCGACTATCCGGTGGAAATTTCGCCGCTGGCCAAACGTCATCGCGACAATGATCGTCTCACAGAACGGTTTGAGTTGTTTGTTGTTGGGTCTGAAATGGGGAATGCCTTTTCCGAACTCAACGATCCGGTCGACCAGTTAAAGCGATTCATGCAACAAGGCAAAGCACTGAAAGCAGGCGATGAAGAAGCCCAGCCGCTCGACGATGATTTCATTACCGCGCTCTGCTACGGTATGCCTCCGACAGCGGGATTGGGGTTTGGAATCGATCGACTGGTCATGCTTCTGACCAACCAGCATTCGATACGCGATGTCATATTCTTTCCACAGATGAAGGACTTGCAGGAAGGTACAGTGCCTGTGTCTCAACTGCTCCAGCAGATTGTTGAGGAGGAGGGTGAAGATTGAGGGCGTCGCTAAGTGACCGGGATACTGGTGGCAAGCGGCAGACCGGAGGTCTGCCGCCCACGAAAACGGAGGATACTATGAAATACCGCGTTGAAACAGATAGTATGGGCGAACTGAAGGTTCCCGCAGACAAGTACTACGGCGCACAGACAGCGCGGTCGATAGAAAACTTCCGCATTGGCGGCGAGCGGATGCCGTGCGAACTGATCCGTGCAATGGGTATTTTGAAAAAGGCGGCCGCGCTTGTCAACATGGAACTGGAATCGCTCAATGTGGAAACGGGTGAAGCCATCGTCAAGGCGGCTGATGAAGTAATCGACGGCAAGCTCGACGAGCATTTCCCTCTGGTCATCTGGCAGACCGGGTCGGGCACACAGACGAACATGAATACTAACGAAGTGATCGCCAACCGGGCAATCGAGATGCTTGGCGGAAAGCTCGGCAGCAAGGAACCGGTTCATCCGAACGATGATGTCAACAAAGCGCAGTCGTCCAACGATACTTTTCCCACCGCCATGCATATTGCCGCGGTTGAGCAGATTCATGGCCGCTTGATACCGATGGTGACACAATTGCGCGACACGCTCGACAAGAAGGCTAAGGCATTCGAGAGCACTATCAAGATCGGTCGCACCCACCTGATGGATGCTGTTCCTCTGACGCTGGGGCAGGAGTTTTCCGGTTACGCGGCCCAGTTGACTCTTGGGTTGGACCGGATCAACGGCAGTTTGCAGCGCTTGTACCCTCTGGCTCTTGGAGGCACGGCGGTTGGCACCGGCCTTAACACGCACCCTGAATTTGCTGTCAAGTCTGCTGCCTGCATTGCGAAGATTACCGGGCAGCCGTTTGTAAGCGCGCCCAACAAGTTTGAAGCGCTGGCCGCTCACGACGCGCTGGTCGAAATGTCCGGTATGCTTAAGACCCTCGCCTGCTCTCTGATGAAGATCGCCAACGACGTGCGCTGGCTTGCCTCTGGGCCGCGCTGTGGGATTGGCGAGATCACCATACCGGCCAATGAGCCGGGGTCATCTATTATGCCCGGGAAGGTCAACCCGACTCAGTGCGAAGCGATAACTATGGTCTGTGCGCAAGTGATCGGTAACGATGTGGCAATCAACATTGGCGGCGCTTCCGGTAATTTCGAATTGAACGTGTTTAAGCCAGTGATCATTTACAATCTCCTGCAATCGATCCGGCTGCTGGCCGACAGTTGCGAGATGTTCAACGACAATTGCGCGACAGGTATCGAGCCGCACGACTCGAATATTACCAACTACCTTAACAACTCGCTAATGCTGGTGACCGCCCTGAATCCGCATGTTGGGTATGACAACGCCGCGAAAATCGCGAAGAAAGCGCACGTCGAGAATACGACACTCAAGGAAGCGGCAGTGGCGCTTGGCATTCTCACCGCCGAAGAATTTGACGAGAAAGTACGTCCGGACAAGATGGTCTGAGCGCAGGGGCGCTTCTTGCTATCATTACCTGTACCCCACCCAGCGGGTGGGTTTACCACAATTCAAACAGTACATACATTTGAAGTATAACATCCGGTTTCTCCTGACACTAGAGATAGCTGCTCCAGACCCATGCGCAATCCGCCTGATGGGTGGGGTACCTTACCGTATGTAATACGAATTACAGTGGCGGGTTCGAAGACGGACCCGCCCTACAAGACTTGAATATGGGAAAAACTATTGCTTGTCGGTTTGCTTGGGGTCGGCGAGGGTGCCGGAGACTTGCCTTAGAATCTTGATCTGTGAGAGCCTCTCATCGGCGTCCAGTCCCCACCCCGTGATAACATCTCCGTCGCGAGTAATCCGGACGAAAGCGTCTGTTTGGATCCGTCCGGTTGCCGGATCGCGAAACAGGTAATCGGTTTCCAATCGGGTGCTGTCAGCGGTTACAACTACCACGTTTCCAAATACGTCCAGGCGATCCGACCTTTCCCTCACCAATCCGCTGTCTCCGGTGAGTTTCGATGTGACCTGTCCCAGACTATCAAACATGTCGACATCAAGGACATAAGCCATAGTTGAATCCGCAGATTCAAATGTACGGATTCGCTCCGCAATGATCTTTGTGGTGACCTGACCCCGATAGGTCTGATAGATGACTGCCTCCCTTGTGTCGGAGTCCGGCCGAGAGGAGGTGTCAATTACTGTGGCGTGCCCGCCCGAGCCAATGTCGGACTGGCCGCAGGCTGCTGCCAGGCAAGCGATGACAGCCAGCAACGTCGGCAAGTATGTTGTTCTGATAGTCTTCATAAGACTTTTACTCTCTATATACTGTTCTACCCTTTATCGGCTGCCAAAGGTCGTGATCCACAGAGTATTGTCAAGAGGTATTTTGGCTATACACGTGTGTGCCAGCGATTGTGAAGCCAAATCCACTGGTCGCGGTGACGATCAATTACACGCTCTAAAGCCATTGTGCAGCAACACGTTAATTGGTAGGCGGCAGTGTCAGAATCAACTCTGGGGTCGACAGTGACTTCGGGGCAAATCAAGACTTTGTAGGTATTGTCCGGTTTGCGCAAGCAAAACAGCGGCACAAAGGCACATCCAAGCTTATGGCCCATAACGGTTTGACCGACCGGAGTGTTCGATAATCGACCAAATGCGGGTACAGGAATGCTCCTTACGCGGGAGGAGTCGGTATCGATTACGACGCCTATAGTGCCGCCCGATTTCAGCCATTTTACCATTCTCTTGGGGGAATCAGTGGTCGAGAAGTTCGTCACTCCGACTGCCTCTCGAATTGACACGAGCAGACTGTTCAGCCTTGGATCGTATAATTCGCGCCCGATAACGCCCACGCGGTAACCGAGAGAAGCCATGACGGCAGCCAGCAACTCGAAGTTGCCGATATGACCGGTGACTCCAATTACGCCTTTGCCTCTTTGATAGGCGGCCTCGAAGTGCTCGGCGCCTTCAATCTCAACGCGCGGCAGCAGGTCCGAGTGGAAGTGGCGTTTCATTCGTGCAATGTCTACCAGACTCTTTCCGTAATTGACGAAGAAATTTCGACCGATGACGTGCTTTTCGGCATTTGACAGAGTGTTGCCATAGGCCAACGTAAGATGACGATCAATGCGGTGCCGGTCTTTTGGCAACAAAGACCAACTGATCAATCCCAGGCAGGCACCGATGAATACTGCTGCCGACCGGGGGATCACCTCCAGAGCACGGATAGAGCTGCGGGCCGCGTGAAAGAGGATAGTCCTTTTTGTCTGTTTGAGAGAAATCATGCCGGAGACCGGGTTGCCGATGCCCTGTCGGTTGGATGACGGAACAATGTATCAGCTCAGCGCATGGTCACACTAGTTTTGACTTGAGGAGATCGTGCAGGTGCACGATTCCAGATAGTCGTTCCTCATCGTCAACTGTGGCCAACTGTGTTATTGAATGTTTTTCCATCAGAGCCAGGGCCGAGTCCAGAAGGGCATCTGCCCGAATGGTCTTGGGTGCGCTGATCATCACATCAGACGCCTTCATCTGGTGGAATGGAATTTGTTTTTCAACCAGTCGGCGCAGGTCGCCATCGGTAAAAACTCCGGTTACCCGTCTGTCTTTATCGATGGTGAGGACACAGCCAAGCCGCTTAGTTGTCATTACCAGCAGCAGCTCCTGCATATCGGCATCGCAGTCGATAATCGGAATCTCATCTCCGGTGTGGTGCAAATCGTCAACCCGTTTCAGCAGCCGCCTGCCGAGGAAACCGCCGGGATGAAAGGTTGCAAATTCGTTGGCAGAGAAATCGCGGGCGTTTAGCAGGGCAACTGCCAGCGCATCACCCATGACAAGAGCAGCGGTCGAGGACGATGTCGGCACCAGATTGTTTGGACAGGCCTCCCTTTCGACCGAGCAGTTGAGCACAACGTCAGCCCTGCGGCACAGGTCGGATTGCATTGTGCCGCAGAGAACAATAGTAATGAGGTCCAGGCGCTTGGCGGCGGAAACCAGCATCTCCAATTCGCCCATCTGCCCCGATTTGGAGATCAACATGAGTATATCGTCACTGCGGACAAGGCCGAGGTCACCATGCATAGCCTCGGCCGGGTGCAGGAAGAATGATGATATACCGGTAGAGTTGAAGGTCGCAGTGATCTTTTGTCCGATGAGGCCGGATTTGCCCATACCTGCCACGATAACTCTTCCTTTGCATTCGAGAATAGACTCAACAGCTTTATCGAAGTTCTCGTCTAGCGAATCTGCCAGAGCTGCGACCGCCTTCGCTTCCGAACTGATCACATCCCGTGCGTTGTCTCGGTACTTATTCATGACAAGAAGCTCATCGGCGATTTGCCAATCCCGTGGAAATAGCATTCAATGACCTCTCGGACCGCACCGTGCCCTCCCGGTCGCTGGGTAATATAGTCGGCCGCCTTCTTAAGTTCGCCAGTGGCGTTCGATACGGCTATGCCGATTCCCGACTGTTCAGCAAGTTCGATGTCGAGGATTTCGTTGCCGAGAAAGGCAACATCGGATGGCTGGAGTTTCAGTTCGTCCAGAAGAGGTGCGATCATGGTAGTTTTTCTTCTCATTCCCTGAAGGACATGTTTTACACCGAGGTCCTTCATGCGGGTATCGGTGGCAGGCGATTTTCGACCGGAGACTACAGCGAGTTCCAGCCCGGCTCGCATGGCCAGGACCATGAACAGGCCGTCGGAGATATTGAACCGTTTCATTTCGAAGCCGTCGGGGCCGAAATAAATGCTGTCGTCGGTGAGGACGCCGTCGACATCGAGAGCGAGCAATCGGATCGAGGCCATGCGAGTGATAAACTCTTTGCGGCTTAATCTTGCCTTATACATGTGGTCTTTCGGCAGTGGGGATTTCGAGCACTGCATCAAGAAGTCGTTCCATCTCGGAGAGCGGCAGCATCGCTCCAGCATCGGAAAGGGCCTCGGCTGGTTTCGGATGTGTCTCCACAAATAGACCGTCCACACCCACTGCCATTGCGGCCCGAGCCATTGGGATAGCGTATTGTGGCTGGCCGGTAGAGACATCCCCGCCGCCGCCCGGAAGCTGAAGCGAATGGGTGACATCAAAAACAACCGGGCGGCCGGGCTGTTTCATAATCAGCAGGGAACGGAAGTCGACCACCAGATTGCGATACCCGAAAGAGCTCCCCCGCTCGGTAACCATCACGTTTGCTCCATGAGCTTTTGCCACTAACTTATCCATATCTTCAGGAGCAAGGAATTGGCCTTTTTTTATATTTACCCATCGGCCGGTTTTAGCAGCGATATTTACCAGATCGGTCTGTCGGCACAGGAAGGCGGGTATCTGCAAAATATCGGCGACCTCCGCTACCGGTCCGATATCTGATGTCTCGTGCACGTCGGTGAGTATGGGCAGGCCGAACTCGTTCTTGATCCTTGCGAGTGTAGCCAGACCTTGTTCCATCCCGGGGCCTGAATATGAATTGGCCGACAGGCGATTGGCTTTCTTAAACGAAGCCTTGAACACCAGAGGGAGGTTCCGATCGCCGGTAATTCGAAGCAGATGTTCTGCTACATCAAAACAGAGCTTTTCAGATTCGATCACGCAGGGGCCGGCGATAAGAAAAAAATCTCCCTTGCCGATCCTTTCGAGTGTCGATGATGTCATAAGGCCGAATATACTCTGCGGCTACCGAAACTCCAGCGATAATTGGGTATCGCGTCGCTGGCGTGAGCTTTTGATTGTTTCAAACTGTCGTTGCGGCTATATTCGGGTCGGGAGATCTATATGATGTTACAAGGCAAGACATGCTATGAATATCGACGATTATTGTTCGGTCTGTTGCTGTTGGCTGCTATGACAGGCTGTTCAGGCTCACCAGAATCTGGCTCCAGTGTACCGTTCGTGTCGCTGGAGCAACTGGCTGCTGCGCCGATCGCGGTTAGTATCGAGCAGCACTCGATCAGGCTCTCGACCTATTTGTACCGCGACTTCATGCCGATCAGCCCGCCCGATGGCAAGCCGATGATTGCGGTTGCAAAGATCGCCTCCGCCGATTCGTCCCCTCTTCCCAGTGGACTTGATGCCGATAGAATCTGGCTTATCAACGGCGACCAGGTCTGGCAAGGGACATTCAGTTCCGAGGCGCGGCCGAGTGATCCCGCCCTGCTGGAGAAGGTTCTGCGTAATGGTCCGATGTGGAGTCCCGGGAGCAAAGTCGATGTGGTGGTGAGGATTATATCTCCCGGCAGCGAACAATTCCTGCTACGTGCGCCGAAACAGTTGGTGCATCGCACCGACTGAGTTCCCTACGGCTTGAAATGGATATGTCGTTTGAACTGAGATAGACCCACCCGCTGGGTGGGGACAACACGTCTTTGTCTCAAGCTGGTTGTCGGAACCACTAAGGGGTTCCAACCTACGGGAATTGCATCGGTGCGGTTCTTCAACATACACCTCCCAACTAGTTCTGGTCAGGATTTTCGTCTTCGGTGTTGTCGGGGAGATCGTCGTAGGCTTCGTCAGGGAAGAATAGTTCCTGAAACGGCACATACACAATTGGCCGGATTATTACCGATTCAACCCGACCATCCCTTATGATCTGGACAGTTGCACCACCCTGATCCATTGTCTCAAAGATTCGCTCGACAAGCTCCTTGTGATTGCGGACCAGATGGTCGTCTACTCGCCTCAAGCGATCCTTCTCGCGAAGGCCGCAGGCATAAGCGAGCCGATACAGATCGATCTTGTCAACAACCAGCCGCCCGGCCTCGTCGATCACGACCGAAAAGCCGAGCAGACCCTTGAGCGACAAGCCCTCGACGAAATGTTGCGGGCGTGCCTGTGTCTTTGGGCGGGATTGCCGGGGGGGACGGGTTGCCGCCACCAGGCGAGAATTGGATGGTTCCGCCGCGATCCAGTCGGCCAGCGGATAGTCGGGTGTGAGTATCCATTGATTGAGCAAATAGTGCTGCAAGACCGTTCGAGACGGGAAATGTCGCCGCCACCAGACCGACTCGAAGGCGGCAAAAGTAGAGTCGATGCCGAGCAGATTCTGGCAGGTTGCGATTGCCAGCAGCATGGCCAAATTGTCGCGCCGAAACGGTCCGGGACGCATTAGCGGATGGTTGGCCAGCGACAGGTAGATGGAGTCTTCCGGCTGCACCGTCTGGGCCAGGTTGCGCCGTGCGAGTTGGAAAACGAGGTTCAGCACCTGGTGGGAATACTCGGGAGCAGGCTCGGTCAGATTTGCTCTGCGCAGTCCGCCGACCGGCAGGATCAGCGGGTCGGAGGAGCCTGCGGATGTAAAATAACGAACCAAGTAGATGTCAAAATCGGTCTCATACCACTCGATCCCGGAAAGCTCACGAAGTATGTGCAAAGCGGTGTCCCCCCGTGTCTGCCAGAATTGAACCAGTGCACTGTCATGTTCCACGACCCAGCGCATGTCTGAGCGGACCGACTGGTGGCGGTACAAGTCGGAAAAAAGGGCTTGCTGCAGATCAGCCGAACGATCGTTAATACTCACGCGCGGAATAAAATACTGGTAAGAAAAAAACTGGTAGTAGGTCTCCTGTGCCGAAAGGCTGGAAGCTGAAGCAAACAGGATGGACAGTATTACCAGAGTGCGTATCATGTGGGAAGGATAGAGCGGCCCGGTCTCTGGCGCAACATCAAACCGTTCCGGTTTCGACTACCGCAGGAGTCGCGGTCGTTCCGCCCGGTTCTACCAGCCCGAAATAGAAGAGCGTGTAGGAACTCGACAGGGCAGTCCCGGTAAATCCGCCCACAACTACTGAAAACGGCAGGGCTAGAATTATGCCCAGCATTATGCCAGCCAGCAACCCGGCTCCGGTGGCAGCGACCATCAGGCTGACCGGCAGTGCGACTATGAGAACAAGCAACCCTGCTCCAATGCCCAAACCGATGGAAAGGCCGACATATATGAGAAACATAATCAGGCAGCGACCTAAATTGGCCCTGAGCAAGCGATAGCCTTCGATAATGCTGTCGGCGATCGAAACATTTCGTACTACCAACGCTCTTTCGGACAAAAAGAAAACAGACCAGAGCAGGGCAAACAGGCCGATGGCAAGCGGTATGACAACCAGCAGAGAAAGAACCCCCAGCACAGTGTTGACAAGGAAAAAGAGAACAGTTATCCCACCAATGAATCCGATAGCCACTGTTTCGGCAAAAAAAGCCACTATTATCAGGCCGAGGTAGCGCAGGAAGAAATCCACGCCGCTGGCGAGCGAGTCCTTGAATCGGTACGTCCCTCCCCGGGTGATTCGATTTACCGCGTCTATCAGGGCCGGACTGCAAAGAGAATTCAAAAGCAAGTACAACCCAAGCAACGACGCGATCAGGCCCAGCACTGCGATGATGGTAGTTCCCGACGGGTGCAGCCAAGCGTCGATATCCTCAAGGGATCCGGGTAAATCATCACCCGGGAGATCCAAGTTGAAACCGGTTCCCCCGGCCACAAAAAGGCCAAAGAACCACAAAGACTTGCGTGTCCAGGCTATTTCAAATGATTTCTTTACTATGCCGCTGTAATCCATTTGACCTCCGGACCCTTTCTCCCCCACGGCCCACAATAATATAGCACGAGTGGCGGGATCAACAAAAAGGTCGAGCCGATAGTTTATCACTGTGAAAAGAGCTTGCTCGTCGGTTGACGCTTTTAGTTCTTAGGCTTTATGATCTTTCGGGTAACAAGAGGGCTGTATGTTTTCGCGCTCGTCTTTCTGGTTGCAGGGTGTGGCGACGGATCAAACGGCAAAGACGCATTTGAGGCCCCCGATAGTGTCGTCGTAGTGAGTGTCGCGACAGATTCAGTTTCCGCATTTGACCTGTTAATGTCGGGACATCATGTCGAATACCGGAAGTCAGCAATGGGCGTGTTTGTCACAGCGATTGACTCGACAGAAAGCGGAAGCGGGTGCTACTGGCTGTACAGCGTCAACGACAGTATGATGCCGGTTGCCGCCGACAAACAGACAGTTGGGTCCGGCGACACGGTCCGCTGGCATTTTCGGTGCGCCGGGAAGTAAAGCCGGGCGGCGATATTTGCAATGAGAGGGCACTGCTGAAGGTCTGATGGATTGCCGTTTTCACGGCAATGACGGAAAAGAGGGAGCAATGACGGGAGAGGGCGGCAGTGACGGAAACAGGAGTGCGACGGGAAAACGAGCAGATTTTTTCTTGATTTTGCTATTGACACCCATTATTGTCGATGCGAGTTTGAGAAAAAGATAACAAGCGGGTCTGGTCCGGGATGGCCCCGAAACGGCCCTTCCGAGATGCTGCGCAGGAGGAGAAAAGCCCTGAGTTTTAGCTATTTTTTTATCCTTGACACGGAAAATAGCGAGGACTATGTTTAGCCCCGATTTTCCGCAATAGGCGAGAAAGAAGAGATTGTGCGGTAAGGATTTAGAGCAAGCTGCCGAAAAATTGAACAATATGTTGATTCATATGGAAATGGATGTGAAAAAGTTAAAGGAGGTCTGTGGGAGAGATTCGGGAGGGAGTGCCCTCAATGTTAGTATTGCGTCATTTTTCACAATTCATCTGGCCAGTCGGTCTAGTGCCGGATTTGGATATTCCCGGCTGGACGCCAACCAAAAGTGAAAACAGAAGAGAACTAACGAATACAACAAGGAGTTTATGGGAATGAACCGAAAAATCAGATTCCTCATGCTGTTTGTGTTTGCAATAAGCAGCATCTTCGGAGTGTACCTGATCAGCGGATGTGGTGACGACACTGTTGTCGAGGCTCCCATCCCCGAGGTGCGCGACACGCTGACCGTAGTTGGGTCCATCCAGGGCGTTGTAAAGGGCGCCTACGACAATCAGCCGATAAACGGCGCTACGGTACAGTACATCAAGGACACCACAACGCAGACGGTCACTACCGATGCGGCCGGAAAGTACGTTATTAACGACTCGCTGTCCTCCGGCGGTTATGTACTGACCTTTTCGTTTGGTGGTCATGCGTCGATGCGTGGAAATGCCTACATCCCCACACTCGAAGAGCTGAAGGGCGACCAGGACAACCAGCAGTCAGGCCTGATCAAGTTTGTAGACACTCTCGATATGGTGATGTTTGAAACCAATTCCTCGGTGTCAGGTCGTATCTGGGCGGCTCCGCCTCTTGCGCAGAAGAACGGCAACCTTGATCCGTTTGCTGCCGACACAAATGCTTCTCTGCAATCCGGTGTCAGCGTCACGCTCGACTGGGGAACGTTGTTCAAAGATATGGGTGGCGATACAGTTGCGGGATCATACGATATCGTGCCAAGCGCTGCCTCGACAACAACTGACGACTCCGGCTGGTACTTCTTCACAAATGTGCCTGCTGTGACCAGTGGCTATGTCAAGTTGATGACCGGCCCGTTCAGTCGCGCCGACTCGCTTTTCGGCGATTCGACAATGTTCATTAAACTGCTGCGTGGCCAGAACCGGTCAGTACCCGATCTCTTTGTGCCAGTGCTGTGCACAAGCGCCCCGGGTCTGGTCAGGAAGAACTTTGACAATGTGAGCAGGTTCAACTATTTCGACAGCCTTGTCATTGTGTTCTCGCAGCCGATTGACACAACAGGGTCTCGCTTTATGGCGACCTTGGTGGGTCAGAATTCCGGTGCGGCAACATTC
>JBHHVC010000064.1:0-12494 GCA_046754125.1 Candidatus Zixiibacteriota bacterium | reverse complement strand
CCGCCCCAACAGATAATTACATGGACCCGTATTATCTTTGAACTTCCTGTCCCATCTTTGTGTTATGGGAAGGTACGTCTCTAAACATCATTATTTGAAAGGACTGTGTCATGCGCACATTGCTATTAATTCCGGTTGCGGCTATTTTATTGATTATTGGTGCTTCCTCTCCGAGGGCCACAGTTCACAACATTGATGTAGGCAGCTTCTTTTTCTCCCCCACCAAGACAGTGGTGTCGCCGGGAGACACTGTGCGCTGGACAAATGTTTCTGGGGTTCACACGACCACCTCTGACCCTGCATCACCGAAAGCGTGGGATTCCGGAAATCTGACTGTGCTGCCGGGCAATTCTCTTGACGTAGTGTTCAGCGCAGGAGACGGACCCGGTCCGTTTCCCTATCACTGTGATTTCCATCCGTTTACAATGAAAGATACGATTTTCATGGCTGCAGCCGCTGACCCGGTCGTCTTTGCCTTTCTAATAGATGAAGCTCAGGCTGCCGCCTGCGTCGGGACAGGGAGCTCGGCGAGAGGATTTGGTGTTGCCATTTTGAATTCAGATTCGAGCACTCTCTCGCTCTACGTTGAACATGACGTTGCGGGAGTTACCGCTGCACATATACATTTGGCGGCAAAATGTGTAAATGGAGGGATTTCGTTTGGTTTCGCGAGTCCGGCCAGCCCAATTGTTGAGACATGGGCTCTTTCAGCAGGTGATCTAAGTGATCTTCTCGCTGGTGATTTATATGTCAACATTCACTCCAGCGTTTTTCCGGCCGGTGAGATACGCGGTCAGATTGTCCAGGAGCCAATCAAATATGCCTTCACAATCGACGAAGCCCAGGCCGACGCAGGCACTGGAACGGGCAGTTTCGCCAACGGTGTATCTATTTGCGAGTTGAGCGCCGACGCGACCGAGCTTTCGGTTTTAGTAAACCACGATGTTTCTTCCGTTACTGATGGCCATATCCATCTTGGCGCTCCGGGAGTAAACGGATCAATTGTATTTGGTTTCACAAGTCCCGTAAGCCCAGTGGTTGAAAGCTGGGCACTGGATACGCTGGCCCTGCGGGACTTATTGGGCGGTGACCTCTATGTCAACATGCACTCCAGTAGCTTCCCGGCAGGTGAGATTCGCGGACAAATCGAACAGTCCGGTATTGTCATTGCAACGGCAATAGAGGAATCACAGGCAAATGGCGGCGCAGGAACGGGAAGTTCGGCCACCGGCTTCGCAGTTTTATCTCTGAGTCCCGATTGCTCAGAATTGACAATCCACGTAGAGCACGATGTTACTGGCGTTACCGATGGCCACATTCATTTCGGCGCCCCGGGTGTCAATGGTGCTATTCAGTTCGGTTTTGCCAGTGCCTCCAGTCCTATCAACGAAGTCTGGTCACTCAGCGCCAGCAATGTAGATGATCTTTTGGCAGGAAATCTGTACATTAATATCCACTCGAGCGCCTTCCCGGCTGGAGAAATTCGGGGGCAAATAGATCATTTGAGCGAATCATCGTTTACTTTTGGGCTTGACGAATCACAGGCGGCGGCCTGCGTAGGCACCGGCAGTTCCGCTACTGGCAGCGCGACAGTTATCCTGAAAAAGGGCGGCAAGGAAATGACGATAGCCGCTTCTCACGATGTCGCAAATGTCACCGATGGTCATATTCATCTGGGAGTGGCATGTGTAGACGGGCCGATTCAGTTTGGAATTGGTTCCAGCTCAGACCCGATCACAGAAATCTGGTACCTCTCGGAAGCAGACATTATCAACCTGCTTCAGAAAGAGTTGTACATTAATATCCACTCGATGGCCTTCCCGGCAGGAGAGATTCGCGGCCAAATAGAGGACGTCGCCGGTGGCTGTTGTGTCGGCACCAGGGGCGATATCAACGGCGATAGCTCCGATCTTGACATTGTTGATCTTACTTGTGTTGTGGATTTCCTTTTTGGTTCCGGCTGCGTCCAGCCATGTGCCGAGGAAGCTGATCCAAATGGGGATACCTCTGTCTCGGATATTGTCGATTTAACCTTTGTTGTAGACTGGCTGTTTGGCACCGCGCCGACTCTGGTTTCTTGTCCGTAGATCCATCTGCGGGTTCAAGGAATACCCTCCCACAAAGCCAAGGATGAGGATGTTGAATCTTTTTGCCCGTCATTTGGGTTTGTTTCGCACCTCCATCCCAAGATAACGCTGCTCAGGAGTGGGTTGGAACTTCGCAACACTCTGTTGCGCAAGAGAATAGCGATTGATTCCTAATCTGGTTCGAGCTGCGCAAAAAAAACACATTTTCCCGTCCAACTCATTATTTGCCTTGACAATAGACCAAAAGGGAATATATTTCCGTCGGTTATAATTATTAGGGGAAAAGTGCCTCGCAGAGGGTGGGGAACAGGTCCTCTGGTCTAACGAATTTCGGGGTACATTATTAATGTATCCCTGTTCTGGTCTGACAAAACCGGTTGGTAAAAAATCAAACGAGTGTAAAGTGATTTTGTTGCACCGGCATCGAAAGAGCGTCTGCTCACACAATCTTCTGTCAATACCGGCTGGCCGGCAATCTGTCGGCGGCTATGTCTGTTGCACTGATGCGGCGATTGCTGCCGGTCACACTGATGACCAGCGCGCGTATTTCACTGCCGGAAGCAATCAACGCTTATCAGGGCAGTTTCTGGAGGAAAAATAATGAATAACATATCTAACAAACGATGTAGGGAGAACAGAAGAATGAACTTCAAACTAGTATGTACAACGCTGTTCGCGCTTGCACTGCTCACAGTTTCGGCTTCGGCTCAGCGGGATCCGGAAGACCTCGGTCCCAATGCCGACACTGTGGCGCTGGTTACTTCGGTATCACCGAGTGCAAATCCACAGCAACTCAATGTGCAGGTTGATCTGTACATGTATACAGATGCTACCGTCAAAGGCGCGTCGATGGGCTGGAACTGGGATAACCCGAATCTCCAGATGGACAGTGCCCACGGATCACCGGCTATCAATACGGCCTTCGATCTAGGTCGGTTCTTTTACGAAGATGGCCAAATAGCCACGACGAATGCTAACCAGCGCTTCCTTTTTGGCGCTGCGCGGCTATTCCAGCCCGGACTGACCGGGGATACCACAGGCCGCAGGCTGTGGGCAAGCTACTTCTTTACCCTATCCAACTGGTCAGTGTGTGATACGATTCAGTTTGATACGAACCAGTTCAATTCAGGCTCAATATTCAAGATGGTTAACGCCAATTCGCAGGGGTACATCCCTGTCTGGGAAGGTGGAATCGAGATTCTCGATCCGATGAATGCCGACAGTTGCGGCGCTATCGTAATCGACCCCCCCGTTATCGATTGTCCCCCGGTTGCAGTCTCAGGATCAGTATGTCCGGGAGACCTGTTCAAAATGGCTTTGCCGATCACCGGGGCCACATCAGTTACCGTACTTCCGCAGCCCGGCGGCGGATGGATAAACGATACGCTCAGCATAACTCCTGACACCAGCGGTATTTATGGCGTTACAGTCATTGCCACCAACGACGGTGGAGCCGATACCTGCATGTTTAGTGCTAACATTACAGTGAACACCGCGCCTGTAATCGCCTGTCCAGCTCCTGTTAACTACACCGGCTGTATTGGCGACGTGGTCTGCACGACTGTTGATATAGTCGGAGCCGACAGCGTGTTTGTCAGTGGCGGCTCCTATGTAAACGGACAGGTCTGCATAACCCTTCCGGCGACAACCGCTACTCTGTATGCGTTCAATTCCTGCGGCACCGACAGTTGTACTGTTGTGCTCAACGCTTCGTGGGAGGGTTTGCCGGTCATCACCTGTCCGCAGGGCCCCATTGATGTAGCGTTGTGCTTGGCCGGTGAGGTTTGTGTCAATCTGCCGATAGCTAATTCTACTGCTGTCACAGCCTCCTTCGGTACATGGGCCAACGATGCTCTTTGCTTCCAGGCTGATACTACGGGCAGTTACGTAATTGCTGTTGTAGCTGAAAACAACTGCGGTAATATGGACAGTTGTTCTGTGACGGTTAACGTCACGATCAGCGGCGGCGGTGGCGCCTCAATCGCCTGCCCGGTGGACACTGCATCTTTCGATCTTTGTGGCGGTTCAGGCGAAATCACTGTTCCTTTGGTTATCACCGGCGCGGACAGCGTTGTAGTGAAAGGGACTTTGGGCAGCTGGGCCAACGACGTACTTACCATGACTATCAATAATCCTGGTTTGCATGGAAGGAACATAATTGCTTACAGCGATTGCGGAAACGACACTTGCGAAGTCTGGGTAAATGTCAACCAGATTGATCCGCCGGTGATCGCCTGTCCTGCCCCAGTAGACTACACAGGTTGTATTGGTGACGTGGTCTGCACGACAGTTGATATAGTTGGAGCAGACAGCGTGTTTGTCAGTGGTGGCAGCTATGTAAACGGACAGGTTTGTATAACACTTCCAGATACAACTGCTACATTATACGCGTTTAACTCCTGTGGAAGTGATAGTTGCGATGTCGCGGTCAACGCCTCAATCTTCCCCTCAGCGACTATTAGTTGTCCGACTGGACCGATAGATTGGGCGCTGTGTGATCCCGGAGCGATTTGTATCACTATTCCTGTTTCCAATGCAGCATCTACTACGACTTCTTTCGGCTCATGGGGGAACAATACCCTTTGCTTCCAGGCGGATACGTCAGGCACATACGTGATTAACTTAACAGCTGTGGACAGCTGTGACGTTCAGGTTGAATGCATCGTGACAGTCAACGTTACAATTGGCAACGGCGGTGCCTCAATCGCCTGCCCGACCGACACAGCATCTTTCGATCTTTGTGGTGGTGTAGGCGATGTTGATGTTCCCTTGGTTGTCACCGGCGCCGACAGCGTGGTTGCGCCAGGACCACTCGCAAGCTGGGCCAATAATGTGCTTACCATGACTGCTAGAAACGCGGGTGTAATGTCACAGACAGTCATCGCCTACAGCGATTGCGGAAATGACACTTGTGTGGTCACGATAAATGTCAACCAGATTGATCCGCCGGTGATTGCGTGCCCGCAGAGTGAGCTTATATTCGACCTCTGTGTTCTGGACACGATTCTTATCCCGATCGATATAGCCAATGCCGACCAGGTCTCTACCTCTCAGGACTTCTGGGAAGCTGGCCAATTGCATTTCATGCCGTTGCAGGCTGGTACGCATACGGTTGACATTATAGCCGGTAACGGTTGTGGCGATGATACCTGTCAGGTGACAATTACAGTCAATCTGCTACCAAGTGCCGCAATCGAATGTCCGATCGACCCGATTACCGCCTTGGTCTGTCGCGACTCTCTTTCTCTTATTGAAGTATGTGTTGATCTGCCGATTAGCGGCGCCGACAGCGTATCTGTGAGTAGTGGAACATGGGCCAACGGTCAATTGTGTTTCTTCACAGACGTCGAAGGTGACTTTGTCTTTATGGTTCATGCATTTTCAGCCTGCGGAACAGATACTTGTCAAGTTCGCGTCTCTGTGGGTATGGTTGATCGGCCTGTTGCCGATTTCACGGCCCAGCCGGATTCTGGCGGTACACCGCTGACAGTCAGCTTCACTAACGCCTCGACGCCGTGTTGCGGCGTGACCTGGAACTGGGACCTTGGCGACGGGACAACATCAACCGATGCCGAGCCTGTTCATACCTATACAGCTCCCGGCTGCTACGACGTGACTCTTATTGTGGAGAACGAGTGCGCTGCTGACACGTTGACTATTGTTGACGCAGTCTGCTTGACCGACACATCAATTGTGATCGCTACTAACGAGTGGATCAATATCTACTGCGGGAATCCGACTCTCGACGGCGTACCGCTATCGCCGGGCGATATTATCACCGCCTTTGATCCCGATGGTGTATTGTGCGGTATGGGTGTAGTGGCTGCCGACGGCTCCTATGGCTTCATTCCGATCTACCGTGACGATCAATTCACTCCGGGCGACGAAGGCGCCGATCCGGGTGATATCATCACTGTCAAGATAAACGGTCAGCCGGTGCTGCTCACTCCGGAACTGGTCTGGACCAAGAATGGTGACGGCTTTGCAATCTGCGACTTCAGCACCGATCGCTGCAAGGTGATCCACCTTACTCAGGGCTGGAACCTCATCTCGTGGAATGTCCAGTACAGCGCTCCGATTCAGGATCTGCTTGCAGGTCGTACCGCCTGTTTCCAGGTTGTCCTTGGATTTGACCAGGGCGCTCAGACCTACGATCCTAATCTGCCGGACTTCTCGACCCTTCATGATGTCGACTACTATCATGGCTACTGGTTCAAGATGGCCTGCGATGTTGACCTCGAAATCTGCGGTCTTCCTATTGAAGACGGCGACTATATTCAGGTCTACAACGGTTGGAATCTTGTGAGCTACTGGCCGAGCGACACGCGTCTTGTCGAAGACGCACTTGCTGGAATTATCGACCATGTTCAGGTTGTCCTCGGTTATGACGGCGGCGGTCTTGTATGGCTGCCCGGTCAGGATGGGTTCAATACTCTTGAGACTATGAGCGAATGCTTCGGCTACTGGATCAAGTCCGATGCCGATCTTATGCTCGACTATAGCGGCACTCTGCTCGGACCGATTGCCAACACCGGACAGCCGCAGGCTACCTCTCTCGGAGTGACGCCGTCGCGGACGTGGATGTCGGTCTACGGCTCAAACATTACTGTCGATGGCAAGGCGATCGATAACAACGCTGTTATCGAAATCTACACCGAGGCTGGTGTGCTGGCCGGTCATGGTGAGTATGTCGATTCCAAGCTGAAGTTTACGGCCATCTATGGCCAGGACGACATGGACGACTTCACAGCGCAGTATCCATCGACCGGCGACAGGGTTTCGATCCATATCGACGGCGTGGCGACCTATCCCGAGATTACCTTCGAGGGCGAAGGTTCGCGGGTGCGCCTGGGCGCGCTCTCAACTTCGGAAGGTGACGGCAACGCTCTGCCGACCAGTTACTCGCTGGCGCAGAACTATCCGAACCCGTTCAACCCGACTACAGTGATCAGCTTCACATTGCCGACCACCGGTCATGTGGAACTGTCGGTGTACAACGTGCTGGGTCAGAAGATCAGGACGCTGGCCGCTGGCGAAATGACAGTCGGTGAGCACCAGGTCACCTGGGATGCGACCGATGATGGCGGCAACGAAGTCTCCACTGGAATGTACTTCTACCGTCTCGAAACCGGAGACTTCTCCGAGACCCGTAAAATGGTCTTGATGAAATAGATCGCGGCGTACTGGGGGCTCCAGTACACTTGAGCTATACCCGGAGGCAGGTAGACAGCCTGCCTCCGGTCAACTAACGTGTTAGGAGTGACCTTATGGATCAATTGGTAAAGCGCGGGTGGGGTCACCCGAGTTTGTATCTTCTGTTTGCCTGTTTGCTGTCGTTCTGCCTGGTTCTTGCTCCGGTGAGTTCGGCCCAGAATCTCGACAACAAAGGTACAGAGTTCATTCTGACCTTTCTACCTAATCTTGGCGGCAGTGGCGAGAAGGTGGAATTGCACCTAACCTCCGATGTACCGACCGATGTTACGATACAATATCCCATGAATGCGCCGATATTCGACACAACCGTCGCTGTTTCGCCCGGCAGCGTTACCATTGTTGCGCTCCCACTGGCGGCCCAGAAAGCGTGGATTGCGAACTTGGTTCAGGACAACGCGGTGCATCTGTTTGCTGCTGATGAATTCGTTGCCTACATGATTAATCTGCGCTCAGCCACATCGGATGCAGCGCTGGGTCTTCCCGTTGATGTTATGAATATTGACTATATTGTGGCTACGTACATAGGAGCATCTCACGGGTCGGATTGGCCTCAGTTTACGGTTTTGGCTGAGAACGATGGAACAGATGTGACTATTACGCCTGCCAATAATCTGGTCGGGCACGCTGCTGGCGTGCCGTTCACAGTGACACTGAATCGGGGAGAGGCATATTTTGCCCGCAGTCAGACAAGAGTAGGAGCTGCCTCAGACCTGACCGGAACCATAGTCGAATCAACCCTGCGAGTTGCCCTTACAAACGGTAATCAGTGCACTAATATTCCCCCCGATTTCACTGCCTGCGACCATGTATTCGAAGTGGCTCAGCCTACGCAGACATGGGGCAAGGAAGTGTTTGTCACTAACCTGCCGCACCGTAGTGGTTCGATCTACCGGATTCTGGCATCATCTGACAATACGACAGTGTTGCAGGATGGATCATTGCTGGGTACAATCAACCGCGGCGAATTTCTCGAAACATCTCAACTAAGCGGTCGGCACGTTTTTTCCGCCGACAGTGCGATTTTCGTTGTACAGTTCATGCCCGGCCAGAATGCTCCCGGCTCGGACCCGACAGGCGATCCTGCGATGGGGAATCTGGCGCCTTCAGAGCAGTACATGAGCAACTATACCTTTTCAACAGTGGGTGGCTCGCAGTTTGCCGAGCATTTCCTAACAATAACAGCCTACAACGGAGATCTGGCGACAATCATGCTGGACGGTGTTCCAATAGGCGCTAGTACTTTTGTCGCTATTCCCGGAACCAATTATTCGTCGGCCAATATTCCGTTGACTGAAGGGACACACACGACATCGTCCGACTCAACCCATGGTATTACTGTTGAGGGTTTCAATGATTACGATTCCTATCTCTATCCCGGTGGCGCACTATTCGTGTCTATCAATCCGCCGGAAACCGATCCGCCGATTTGCGACCTGACTATCGATGGCTGCGAGGCGTTCGGGTCGGCCATCGACACCGGCTTCGAAGCTTCGGGTATCTATTTCGTCACTCTCGATCCTGGCAGCCAGAATCTGCAACTGGCAGTCGATCCATTCATAGCAGGTGATAGCAGTGTGACTTATATGGTATCGACAATTGATGAGGGACTTCCGGGTTCCGGAGTCGTGCGGGTGACTGACGGTGCCGGCAATTCATGCACCAGCCCGGTCGATCTGGACTGCAGCAGCCTCTTGGTGCCGATTGTCGTTTGTACGGGTGATACGGCCAGCTTCATCGGCTGCCTTGATGGTAACGGTGAGTTCCCATGGTGTGTCGATCTGTCGATCAGCGGCGCAACTTCAGTTGATGTTTCCCCGGCAGGACCAGTCTGGGCGAACAACCAGCTATGTGGCGTAGCCACCCAGTCAGGCCAGATTACCTATACTGTGACGGCGAGCAATCAGAACGGTTCGACAACCTGTGACGTGTCCGTCAGCTTTGACCTTCTGGACGTGCCAACGGCAGGCTTTGACTTGTCCCCGGCTACCGGCCCTGCGCCCCTGAATGTTACCTTTACTGATCTGTCAAGTGGCGACGGAATCGTATACGAGTGGCAATTCGGCGATGGCGGCACCAGTGCCGATCCGAATCCATCGCATACTTACACTAGTCCGGGTGTCTATGATGTGACGTTGGTTGTAAGCAACGGCTGCGGCTCCGACACGGCGACGATTATTGAAGCCGTTGAAGTCCTTCCGGCTGGCGAAGGCCCCATTCCCACACCTGAGTGGATAAATGTTTTCTGCAGTCAGCCGACGCTCAACGGCATAGCTCTGGCTCCGGGAGATGTCATTACTGCCTACGATCCCGATGGCGTTCTGTGTGGAATGGATGTCGTACGCGACAATGGCAAGTTCGGATTTATGGCAGTCTATCGTGACGACTTCTATTCCGATCTTGACGAAGGCGCCGATCCGGGCGACCTGATCAGCTTCCGCATCAACGGCGAAGCCGTGCAGACGCTCTCCGAGATAATCTGGACGACTAATGGCGACAGTTTCGAGTTGTGTCGATTCAAGACCGAAACCTGCAAAGTGATCCACTTGCAAGAGGGCTGGAATCTTATATCGTGGAATGTGACCTACTCCGATGACATCGAGGTTGCGATCTCCGAGATAGTCAATTGCATCGATATCGTATTAGGATTCAATGGCGATGCGCTTACCTACGATCCTGATCTGCCGCTCTTTTCAACTCTGGATAGCGTTGACTTTTACCACGGCTATTGGTTCAAGATGAGCTGCCCGGTTGATCTTGAATTGTGCGGTGATCCAATCGGATTAGATGGAGTGATTCGGGTCACTGCTGGCTGGAATCTGGTCAGCTACTGGCCGAACGCTCCTATGGCTGTAGAAGACGGCTTCATATCAATTCTTGATAACCTGGAGGTAGCCCTCGGCTTTGAAAACGAAGCGCTTGTCTGGGTGCCGGGTGGTCTGGACTTCAATACTCTTCACGAGTTAAAACCGTGTCTTGGCTACTGGGTCAAGCTGTCGGTGGATGATATGCTGTTCTATTCTATGGGTCTTTCTGGATCTCGGATTGAACCTCCCGCACGACAGGCCGGGCTGGGTGATCAAGTCTATTCACCAAGATCGCGTTCGTGGATTTCTGTGTATGGTGCCAACATGACCCTCGATGGTGTACCACTTGCGGAAAACGCCGTAATCGAAGCCTTTACATCCGACGGCACTCCCAGTGGTCGTGGAATCTACAGCAACGGCATGTTGAAGTTCACTCCAATCTATGGGTTCGATTCCGACGACGAGCAAACGGAGAATTATCCTAAGCCGGGCGATCGGGTGAGTGTTTATGTCAACGGCGTTCAGACCTGGCCGGAAATCGTCTGGAGCGAAAATGGTGACAGAGTGGCTTTGTCCGCTATGTCAACCAATTCCGATCCGGAGAACATTCTGCTTCCCGGTGTCTATACGCTGAATCAGAATTATCCCAACCCGTTCAATCCATCGACGGTGATCTCGTTTAATCTTCCCAAAGCCGGCACTGTCGAACTGGCGGTATTCAACCTGCTCGGTCAGAAGATTAAGACGCTGGCCGGTGGATTTATGGAGGCTGGCGAGCACGAGGTTGCCTGGGATGCCACCAGCGATGATGGTTCGACCGTGTCGACCGGGATATATTTCTATCGACTGCAGGCGGATGGCTTTGTCCAGACCCGCAAGATGGTCCTGATGAAGTAATAGGTCTTTACAATCCTGTTTTCAAGGGGTGGAGCATTTGCTTCGCCCCTTTCTTTTATGATTTCTGGCACCCATTGTCGACAAAACGTCTCCAAAAGAAAATCAAACCACCCCTCCGGTCGATTGTAGAAAGGGAAAGGAGCAAGAGGTCGTTCTTTCCAGTATGAAAGAGTCAACTTATCAACATAGCGGTTCGACAGGTAGGATTCTCTTTGTGGCTGGCTACGGCGGCCAATTCCCGGACCAACTGCCCGAGCCATTGATGCAGATACAACGCTGTCTTTCGGAACATGGCAGCTGGACAACCGACAAGATTGATGCGTCGTGCCATTCGGCCGCGCAGATGCCAGGTGCATTCGACAAGGTCGGGGCTATGGCGCGCCGAATCTGTGAATCTCATATCGTACACATCATTGACGACGGGCACATGCCTATTCTGTCCGGTTCACTTGCTGCCCTTATGCTCGCGCGCTTTTACGGCAGGAAAACAATCTATCATTATTGCAGACCGGATGGAATTGTTCATGTCGAGAAAATCCAGGCGATGGCAGTCTGGGTTATGGGTCGAGCCGACCTGATTGTTGTTGATTCGGAGGCTGTTGCCGCCGTTTTGGAAAAGCGGTCGGTCAATGCGCTGTACGTCGCTCCAACCATCGCCGACCACGTGATTTGTTCGCGGAATCTGACGGCGCTTCAACCGGATATAGTCGTCTGTGGTCCGCTTGAGTCGTTCCGCAATGTCGGTGCAGCCATTTGCGCGTTTCAAATTGTTAAGGAGAAGTACCCGAGGTCCGAGTTGACTATTATTGGAGAAGGCTCAAAGCAAAAGCATTTCGAGACGATAATCGCACGGCAACGTATAGCCGGCGTTAGTTTTGTCGGTGAGTGCGTTGCGCAACATCGGAGTAACCTTGTCGGCAAAGCGGATCTGTATTTGGACCTGTCTGTGCCTGGTTCCCGTGCCGATCTCATGCTGGAGGCGATGGCCTGCGGGCTGCCGGTTGTGGCGGCAAAAGGAGGAGTTGCGCATCCACTGATCCGCGATGGAGAAAACGGATACCTTGTCTCTGCAGACAGACCCGGCGCAGCGGCCGACGCTATCATTGGGCTGGTCGAATCAAACGAAACTGTCAGCCGGCTGTCAGCGGCCGCATCCAAAACGGCGCAGAATCTCAGTACATCCAAGGCTGGGGGGCAATGGGCGGAAATATACAAATCTATTCTCTCTCGGTCACAAAAGGTCGATCCATCCCTTCAAGATGTGATTGCTCTTACCGCAGAGTCATAATATCTTCATCCCATGAAGGGAAGTTTCAGTTATTCGGCGTTGGGGACATTTCGAGACTGTCCGCTCCAGTTCAGGTTCAAGTATATCGATAAAGTAGAGCGGTCTCCATCTGTTTCTGCGGCGCAGTACCTGGGAACGGCCGTACATCGTGTCCTGCGTTTGCTATACGAGTGTGGTGCAGATGGAGTAGTAGTGCCGCTGGAT
>JBHHVC010000063.1:0-12533 GCA_046754125.1 Candidatus Zixiibacteriota bacterium | reverse complement strand
CTGATACTTACCGGCGACAAGACAGGGCTCAAGCAAAAGATCACTGTTACATCCACGCTGACCGGGGGAACGAATCTCGACTATACTAACGGGGCCTTCGATGCGCCCGAATTGCTCTCAATGAACAGCGCGTCGACCTCGCAAATATCTTTGGGACCAACGGCGACATACACAGGTAGCGCCAATAAAAACTATACGTTCACTGTGCAGGGGACCGGCAGCCAGACGATAGGCACCGATGTTATTACGATAGACTGGACCGATGGTACTGATTCCGGATCAATAGTCGTTAACGAGGCCGATACCGAGGTTGTTTTAGGCGGGTCAGGAGCCGACGGCCTGACTATGAGCTTCTCCGCAGGTGACCTGAACGCCGGTGATACTTTTCAGGTGCAGGCGTTTTCTCCTCTGATACAATCAGCATCCGATGCCAGCATTTCCTTCGGCGCATCGTCGGGGGGAGGCTCGCCGATCACTGTTACCAATGATACCAACAGCTTCAACTCGGTCATCAGCGGGTTGAATATCAATTTGCTCGAGACGACCCTCGTGGGCACACCTGTCACCATCACTACTGTGGTCGACAAGGATGGAATCAAGGCCAAGATCAATGGTTTCATAGACAAATACAACGAAGCTACGAAGTTCATTAGTGATCAGAATAAGTTCGACCCGGAAACCAGAGAGAGCGGCGTTCTTTTCGGCGACTTTACCTTGCGCATAGTGCAGGATTCGCTTTCGCGAATAATTGGAGCGACCATTCCCGGCATATCGTCACAGTTCAATCAGCTTTCGGCCATTGGTATTCGCCACTCGGCGACTGGGAAATTGACCATAATGGACAGCACAGCGTTCAATAAGGCGCTGGACGAAAACCTCGATGACGTCATCAAGCTATTCACCAACGGCGGTACTTCATCGAGTAACTACATCGAGTTTGTTTCCAGCGATTCAAATACTGTCATCGGGGACAATTATGCTGTGGACATTACGCAGGCGGCGACAAAGGGAAACTATGTTGGCACTGTCTTAACCGATCCCGCGACAACCCCGCTGACTCTGACCAGTTCAGACAACCGAATCAAGCTCACTGTGGATGGCCTGGTATCAGATGAAATAGTTCTGGACGCAAAGACCTATAGCACGTCGAAAGCACTGATCGATGAAATACAGGCAAAAATCGAGGCCGATAGTAAAATAGGTACTCGCGGCCTGGCCATTGAGTGGATTACAGATAGCGCCACAACAGGGCACATAGAAATTACCAGTTCCACCTATGGCTCGACATCCAAAATCACTCTCGATACAGCTATCTCTAGTTCGGCTTATACCGCCCTAGGGCTGACGGGTGGAACTGCCACTGACGGAAAAGATGTTGCGGGAACAATCAGCGGCGAAGAGGCCGAGGGCATTGGGCAGATTCTTACAGGAAAAGAGGGAAACAGCACCACCGAAGGGCTGAAGATAAAGGTGACTCTGGACCCGTCCCTAGTTGTAAGCGGCACCGAAGGTACAATTAGTCTGAGCAGGGGAGTAGCGGCCAAGATGTTTGCTACTGTTGATAACCTGACCAAGTCACAAGAGGGAACATTGGATCGGCGCATTCAAGGGATGCAAAAGCAAATCGATTTGATTGGCGATCGAGTTGAAGACATTGACGCGCGGTTGGCGATTCGTCGTGATTCACTGTTCAGGCAGTTTTTTGCGATGGAACAGGTTCTGGGGGAACTCAACGCTCAGAAACAGTTTCTTGACTCACAACTTGCGGGCATAAACGGTAACTGGAAAGTAGGTAGCTCATAGAGAGAGGCGTGCAATGGACGGCAAGGTAAACTCATATTGGACAGTGGACACTATCGGAAAATCTCCAGTAGACCTGGTGATTCAGGTGTACGACGGTGCAATCGGCGCTCTGCAAGCCGCTCGCACGGCATATGAAGGAGGGGACAACGAGACCGGCCACCTCCAGATCGAAAAGGTCCAGCGATTCCTGACTCATCTGTACACGACACTTGATAATGAGAATGGCGGGGAGATTGCCGACCAGCTTGGTCGGCTGTATGCATTCGTTCTTAGCGAAATGACAGTCATTGAGGCTACCAAAGATATAGCCCGGATTGACGACACTCTGGCAGTATTGAATAACCTGCGCGAGGGCTGGCACGGAATAAAGGACACGCAGTCCGGCGACGTCACAGCCACGCCTGCAGACGGCTCAACTGCACCACCGGCGGGTACCAAGGGATTTGTAACGTCGGCTTGATGGGAGAATGAATGACTCAGAACTCTTTGACACAGTATGAGCGCGAACTGGTTTATCATTTGCGAGAAGAATACTCGTTTTACCAGTCGCTCTATATCATGCTTGACAAGCAGCGCGATCTGGTCAAATACGACCAGGACGAAAAGTTGCTGGACTTGTTTGCTGAAATCGAGCGATGCCATGCCCGGATCAAGACGTCCGAAGACAAGATCACAAAGCTGAAAGAAATTGATCCCAGGATGTTCAGGATGGCCGCTATCCTCCCGGAAGTCCGCAAGCTTGTGAACGGCATAGCCACTATGGTCAAGAAAAACGTGAATTTGGTGGCAGAGAGCCGAAAGTACATGCAGGGAAGATACGACCGGGTTAAACAGGAACTGGGCGAACTTCGCAATAGTCGCCAGATTCTTCAGTATTTGTCGGAAGCCGAGCCGTCACCGCACTTTGTGGACGGTAAAGGCTGACCATTGTGGTCAGGACATAATCGCCGGGCACAAGGTACCGACAGCGTTTAGAGAAAACAGGCGCCACTGATAGGAAGGAGTGAGTGCACAAATGGAAATAGGACAGATTCCTAAGTCGATTGTCGTTTCGTCCTCGCAGGCTGATTTGACTCGGCCTGAAGACGGCAAGGCGATAAAGAAGACTGAGGCGAAAAATGATGAGTACCTGTCGACTCAGAGGCAGATAGGCAATCTGGCAGACAGTGTACGAAGCACTTATGATATTGGCGATGTTCGCCATCAACGAGTGATCGAGATAAAGCAGACGGTTGAAGGCAAAGAGAATGCTGAGAACGCTCGCGAGAATGATCCCAAGGCGAAACCCGGGTCACAGGCAGTGGCTGCGTACTTCAGTGACGATGCGGTGCTCGAAAAAATAGCGACTCGACTGGCCGACACCCTACTCGGTTAGCAACAAATTCGGGAAGGACAGTTTGATGATAGAAACAGCCAGCATAGACAACAAAGTTCGCCAGATTATTGCCAATATCCGTAATCTGCCGACCCCTCCGATCGTATTCCATCAGATCCAGAAGGTAATGAACGACCCGTATGTGTCGGCTGGGCAGATTGCCTCGATCCTCTCGGAGGACCCTGCCATGTCTGTGAAGGTGCTCAAGCTGACCAATTCCGCCTTCTATGGTCTGAGCCGTGAAGTAGATTCTGTCAAGCAGGCAGTTGTGATCGTGGGACTTGAAGCGATCAAGAATCTCGTGTTGTCGGCCTCGGTGCTTGAGATGTTTAAGGGGCAGGACATCGACCGAGAGTTCCAGGAGGAGTTCTGGCGCCACTCTCTTGCCACTGGCTTTTGTGGGCGTATACTGGCCAAGGCCTTGACCGGGAAAGGAAGAATAGACCCCGATTCAGCCTTTTCTGCAGGACTGCTCCATGATATTGGAAAGATGATCTTCTCCTGCTTTCTTCGACCGATCCAACCAGTTCCGACTATGACCTTGAGAACCAAGTACTTGGCTACAATCATGCCCAGCTCGGAGGATTTCTTGGTGTAAAGTGGAAGATTCCGCTTCGGTTAATCGAGGCAATATCCTTCCACCATGACCCTGGCAATTGCGCTACAGACGACCCCACGCCCTACTTCGTGAATATCGCCAACTATCTGGCCAAGAAGACGTTCTACGACCCAGAGGAAGGGAATGTGATTCCCAGTTTGGACCAGACCGTAGCCGAACACATGGGATTTGAACCGGAGATGGAAGGGGAACTCATCGAGCAGCTTCGCGAAGAATACTCCAAGGCCGAGACGTTCATGCAGATGGCTGGCCTCGGGTGAAGAAAAGACCAAATCAAATCTGCTTCGGTGCTTAGCCAGTCTAATATAGCTGTGGGTCAAACTGGCTACACTTCCACCATTGCATTCGCAATAAATCAGGTCTTGACAACCGGCTGGCCGAATCATATACTCTCGGTCCGTCTCATAATGGATTGAGGCAGAGCAACATAGAGTGTGCGGGCGATTAGCTCAGATGGTTAGAGTACTTGCTTGACATGCAAGGGGTCACTGGTTCAATTCCAGTATCGCCCACCATTATTGAGAGGTTTGCGGACTTCGCCGGAGATTAGTCCGAGGGGTCGGTATTTCTTATTGATTGATAGTGTGAACTAAGACATGGCACAATTACAAGTAACATTGCCTGATGGATCGACCAAGGACTTTGATCCTGGAACCACAGGGATGCAGGTGGCAGCCTCGATTTCCCCAAGGTTAGCCAAAGCGGCCGTAGTCGCACGGGTAAACGGCACTCTATGCGATCTAAACGGCCCCATCGCTGCGGATGCGCCCGTGGAGATTCTCACATTTGACGATCCCGATGGACGTCAAGTATTCTGGCACTCCAGTTCGCATATAATGGCACAAGCTGTTCAGGAGCTTTTCCCCGAAGTAAAGCTGGCTATCGGACCTCCTATTGACGAGGGCTGGTACTACGATTTTGAGATCGAAAAGCCGTTCACGCCTGAAGACCTGGAAGCGATCGAAAAGAAGATGAGTGAAATCATCGCAGAAGATGCCGAGTTTAGACGTGAAGTGGTGGACCGCCGTGAGGCGATTGAGCACTATACTTCACGGGAGGGCAGCTACAAGGTTGAGTTGCTTGAAGACATCGACGATGACACTGTGACCATCTATTATCAATCTCGGTTTGAGGATCTGTGTCGGGGACCACACATACCGCGCACCGGAATGATCAAGTCGTTCAAGCTGATATCCAGTTCTGGAGCGTACTGGCGAGGGGATGAAAACAAACAAATGCTCCAGCGCATTTATGGTGTTTCCTATCCGAAGAAGTCGATGCTTGATGACTACCTGAATCGCCTTGAAGAAGCAAGAAAACGCGACCATCGTGTGCTGGGAAAACAGCTCGAATTGTATCACATATCCGAAGATGTCGGTGCAGGTCTGATACTCTGGCTGCCCAAAGGGGCGCGGGTACGCAACGAGATTGAAACTTTCTGGCGTGAAGAGCACCTCAAGTTTGGCTATGAGCTAGTTTACTCGCCGCACATTGCCAATCGGGAATTGTGGGATCAGAGCGGCCACACTGACTTCTACAGCGATGATATGTACGGGGCAATCGAGGTTGACCAGCGACAATACCAACTAAAGCCCATGAACTGTCCATTTCATATCATTATGTACCAGTCCCGGCGTTGGTCTTATAGAGATTTGCCGCTACGCTGGGCAGAACTGGGAACAGTCTACCGATATGAGCGTCCGGGAGTCTTACATGGCCTGATGCGAGTGCGCGGTTTTACTCAGGATGATGCCCATCATTTTGTATCGCAGGAGATGATGGAAGAGGAGCTGGTATTGATCCTGAAGTTCTGCACTCACATCCTCAACTCCTTCGGTTTCATGGAGTTTGAGGTATTGTTGTCCACTCGTCCTGAAAAGGCGATTGGTGATCGGGGCGACTGGGAGAAAGCAGAGAATGGCTTGAGAAGAGCGCTTGAGAAGACATCGCTGGCATATTCTGTCGACGAGGGGGGTGGCGCCTTTTATGGTCCAAAAATCGATATTGTGATCAAAGACGCGATCGGGCGAAGCTGGCAATGTTCGACTATTCAGTTCGATTTTTCGTTACCGGAACGGTTTGATTTGTATTATATTGGGTCTGATGGTTCCCACCAGCGGCCGTTCATGATTCATCGGGCGCTGTTGGGATCGATTGAGCGCTTCTTCGGCGTGCTTATTGAGCACTATGCGGGCAACTTCCCTGCGTGGCTGGCTCCGGTTCAGGTGGCGATTTTGCCAATAACTGATGCTGTGAATGAGTATGCGTCTGAAATAGAGGCTCAGTTGCACGAAAAACGAATTCGCGTAACCATAGATCATCGCTCCGAGAAGATTGGAGCAAAGATCAGGGACGCAGAAATGCAAAAGGTCCCCTATATGTTTGTTGTGGGGGCGCGTGAGATGGAAAACGACAGCGTAGCCGTTCGTGGTCACGGGGGACGTGACCTTGGAGTTAAACAGTTGAATGAGGCTGTCGGACTGTTATTGGATGAAATTGCCAACAAAAGCGTTCGGACGCAGGCAAACTAGGTAACCGAGGAGGATCGTATAGGCAACAGCAAGAGCTTGCGCATCAATCACCGAATCAAAGTCACTCCGGTCAGGCTGATTGGTCCGGATGGCGAGCAGGTAGGTATCCTGCCGGCGAGTGAAGCGCTGGAACGGGCGGTTGAACTGGGTTTGGACCTGGTAGAAGTATCGCCGAACAGTCGACCACCGGTTTGTCGCATTCTGGACTACGGTAAGTACAAGTACGAGATGTCCAAGAAGGACAAGTTGGCCAAGAAAAAGCAGCACGCCTTTCAGCTCAAGGAGATGCGGTTTCGACCGAAGATTGATGCGCACGACTATGCGTTCAAAACCAAGCATGTTCGTGAATTCATCGAGTCCGGAAGCAAAGTGAAGGTTTTTGTACTTTTTCGTGGTCGCGAGATGGCCTATACAGAAAAGGGAAGAGGAATTCTCCTGAAGGTGGCGGAAGAATTGAAAGATGTTTGTACTGTGGAAGTCGCTCCCAAGCTGGAAGGTCGTAATATGAATATGGTACTGGCGCCGGCCGCATCGGTGATGAAGAAACTCAAGGCCAGTAGAGATGCTGGCGATGGGGAGGCTTCTTCGGCCAAAGCGGACAAGGCGACGGTTCAGGTGCAAGAATCAGAATAACCTGAATATAATGGTGGAAATGAGATGCCTAAGATTAAGACAAAACGCTCGGCGGCGAAACGGTTTCGGAAGACAGGAACCGGTAAGATTCGCCGAAATCACGGGTATAAGTCACACATTTTGACGAAGAAGAGTCCCAAGCGTAAGCGCAAGCTGCGAAAGGCCTCTTTGATATCGAAGGCGGATCACAAGCAGACGTTGCGAATGATCCCCAATTAACGATTACTTTCAATAGTACAGGAGACTGATATCAATGCCACGCGCAATGAACAATGTCGCCGCTCACCGACGACACAAAAAGGTACTCAAGAAGGCCAGCGGCAATTATGGTGCTCGTAGCCGACTGTATCGCACTGCCTTGGAAACCGTCAATAAGGGGCTGAAATATGCCTACCGAGATCGACGAAACAAGAAGAGGACCTTCCGACGACTGTGGATAACGCGTATTTCTGCTGCCGCGCGACTATGCGACACAAATTACTCCAGCCTTATGGCCGGCCTGAAAAAAGCGGGCGTCAACCTTGATCGGAAGATGCTGGCGGATATTGCTGCCAGAGATATGGCCACTTTTGAATCACTGGCCAAGATGGCTTCCAACACCTGATCGCAAGCGCGTCGACCCATGTCGCTTCTTGAAACCGTCGCACAGATCGAATCAGAAGCGAACATGCGGATAGCCTCCGCCGATTCGCTCGACACGCTCAAGCAACTTCAGATTGGATACCTCGGACGCAAGGGATCGCTGACAGCGGTTCTTAAGGGTCTTTCCGAGGTCCCTCCCGAACAGAGAAAAGAACTGGGCGCGGCCGCCAATCGGTGTCGTACCCGAATAGATGAGCAGCTCAAACTGGCTCGTTCAAAATTCGAGCGTAAGGCAGAAGGGGAGAGCATAGACCCGACCCTTCCCGGCACCGGGCGTCGATTGGGTGCCGTTCATGTAGTCAATCAGGTCATCGATGAGATGTGCGATACTTTTCACGGCATGGGCTTCGAAATCGCGCGAGGACCGGACATTGAAACTGACTATTACAATTTCGAGGCTCTCAATTTTCCGGAAGATCATCCGGCCCGCGACATGCAGGACACCTTCTTTGTGGAACATGATCGTGTTCTGCGCACGCACACAACCCCTGTGCAGGTGAGAGAGCTGGGAAAACGGCAGCCCCCCATGAAGATTATCACACCCGGCCGATGTTTTCGTAATGAGGCGATCTCCACTCGGGCGCATGTGTCATTCCATCAAGTCGATGGCTTCCTAATCGATGAGGGTGTAACAGTGGCGGATTTGAAGGGCGCGCTTGTAGCATTTTGTCGTGCGTTTTTTGGTCAGGATGTCAAACTCAAGTTTCGGCCTTCGTTTTTTCCGTTCACCGAGCCTTCGGCGGAAGTCGATATCTCCTGTTTTTTGTGCTCTGGCAAGGGCTGCCAGTTGTGCAAATTTTCCGGGTGGCTGGAAATACTTGGGTGCGGCATGATCGATCCGGCTGTTCTAACAATGGCCGGACATGACCCCGATCAGTATAGCGGCTATGCTTTCGGCATTGGGGTCGAGCGCATTGCTATGCTCAAGTATCGTATTACAGATATCAGAATGTTGTTTGCCGGTGATGTGCGATTCCTCCGGCAGTTCGTATAGCAGGGCGGTCTGGCGATGAAGCTTTCTTACAATTGGCTTAGGGAATTATCCGGTCTGGACTGGCCGGTTGAGGAAATGGCCGACCGGCTGACTCTTTGCGGAACTGCCTGCGAGGACATTGAGTCGACATCCCGTTATATGGATAAGGTCGTTGTTGGGCGCGTTGTTGAACTTACCGCCATAGAGGGCGCAGACAAAATTCGGAAGGCCATAGTCGACGTAGGTGACAGTCAACTCACACTCGTATGTGGGGCGCCAAACGTTGCGGTCGGGCAATACGTACCGGTCGCTCTAGCGGGAGCAAAACTTCTTGGCGATGTCACGATCAAGAAGACAAAGATACGCGGCATAGAATCATCCGGCATGATCTGTTCCGAAAGAGAGCTTGCTATCTCTGACGATCACGCCGGTATCATGGTTCTCGATCCCGCATCCAGAGTTGGCCAGGGGCTCGTAGAATGCCTGGATTACGACGATTACATAATGACATTTGAGTTGACGCCCAATCGTCCCGACTCGATGTCTGCTATCGGCGTCGCGCGTGATCTGGCGGCGCTTGCGTCGACAAAAGTGAAACGTCCCAAGATCGCGCTTCAGGAGTCAATTGATCCCACTTCGAAGGAAATATCTGTTCGTATCGACGACCCGGATGCTTGTCCAAGATATGCGGCCAGAGTGATTCGAAAGGTGAAAGTGGGGCAGTCGCCCTGGTGGATACAGAAGCGACTTCTCATGAGCGGGCTGCGGCCAATATCGAACATTGTAGACATAACGAATCTGGTTCTTCTTGAAAGCGGCCATCCCCTGCATGCTTTCGATCTCGATCGCTTTGGTTCTCGCGAGGTTGTCGTTCGATGTGCCGCCGATAAAGAGGATTTCACGACCCTTGACGGTAAGCAGCACAAGCTAAGTCCGGATGTGCTGCTCATTACCAACGGCAAGGAAGGGGTCGCAGTCGGTGGCATTATGGGTGGACTGCATTCTGAAGTTCAGGCAGACACGGTCAATATACTGCTGGAAGCCGCCTACTTCAATCCGAGGGTGATTCGTCGCGGACGCAAGCTGATTGACGTGGTGACGGAGTCATCTACACGCTTCGAAAAAGGGGCTGACCCCAACGACAATTTGATTTCATCGCTGAACCGGGCTGCTTACCTGATGCAGGAGTTGTGTGGCGGGGAAGTGTCAGACGGCATTGTGGATTGTTATCCTGAACCGGTAAACCCAATGTCGATCAGATTCCGGCCGGAGAAATGCAATCGGATCCTTGGCATCAATATAGAGGCTGAAAGGATGGCTCAGATATTTGCTGATCTTGAGTTTTCGGTCTTGTCGACCGGTAGCGGTGTACTTGAAGTAACCGTACCGACTTTCCGACCCGACATCGAACGGGAGATCGATCTGGTTGAGGAAATAACACGCATTGTGGGATACGACAGTATTCCGGATTCCGTGTCCGCACGAGGACCACAGTATACACCAAAGCACTTTGAGGACATCTTCCGTTCAGACGTTCGGCACGTCCTGACCGGCATGGGATTTGATGAAATGCTTGGACATGGACTTGCTGATAGTGGGTTGGCGACTGCCCTGCATCCCGATCTGAGGCAGGTGCGAATAATCAATCCGGTTTCTGAGGACTTGGATATCATGCGAAACTGTATGCTACTGTCTGGGCTTACGGCGGTCGCTCACAATCTGGCTCATCGAAACATGGATATCGCTCTTTTTGAGATTGGGAGCGTCTACTTTCCTCCCGATGCGTCCGGGAAGTGGGTGGAAGAGCCACGGCTTCTGCTGGCAGTGACCGGGCAGACCGATCATACCTGGCGCGACCGCCCACGAGAACATGATTTCTACGATTTGCGGGGAGCGCTCGACCAACTGGAGGCGCATTTTCATTTCGGTCAATTGCAGTACGAGCCGACTGATGTGTCTTATTTTGAGTCCACAGCGTCGTTCAGGATAGTCCTTAGCGGCCAACCGCTTGGTGTAATAGGCCTTCTTGACACCCGGACACTGAAAAGGGCCGAAATCAAACAACCAGTCTATATTGCTGAGTTGTCTATCGAGTCGCTCATGTCAGCTTCCGACAGGCTGGTTGCATATTCGCCTTTACCGGTATATCCTGCGGCTCCGAGGGACTTGGCAATGATAGTAAACCAGTCGGTTCGTGCCGGCGATCTGGTCTCCACGATAGAATCAGTTGCGGGCGGACTGGCCGAATCGGTAAGGATTTTTGATCTTTACATGGGCAAACAAATTGAGGATGGCAAGAAATCGGTGGCTATAGCTATCAGCTATCGCTCACCAGACGGCAACCTCTCAAGCGAAGAGGTCGATTCTGTCCAGTCACGGGTGATTGAGTCATTGAAAAAACAATTTGATGTGGTTATCAGGGATAAATGACAATGGGTGACAAACTAACAACTTTGGAAAAGCGAGTCGACCAGCTTGTAGATCTGGTATCGGCTTTGCGGCAGGAAAAGCAATCGTTACTCCAGAGCAACGGCGAGCTGAAGCGTCAGATCAAGGAACTTAAGGCTGAGCATGGGCAACTTACTCTGGGGCAAACTGATCAGTCGGCTTATGTGAAGGACAAGTTGAGTGGTGTCCTAGGTCGCCTGGAGCAGCTTGAAGGTCTGATCGGCTGAGTTTTTTCTTGACAGTTCGGGGGGGCTGTCGTATAACATATTGAGAATTAACTGGATAAGAATATACGCCCCGATTGGTGTTTATTGACGGGTAAGGAATAAGAGTTGTCCGAGGAAAGCAAAGTAGTGGTCAGTATTTACGGAGAGGATTATCCTCTTGTTGGTGTGACTGACCCTGCCCATATTTCGCGGATTGCCGATATCGTCGACTCTAAGATGAGTCAAGCGGCAAAGAGCAGTAGGGTTAAGGCTCGCGACAAAATTGCCATTTTAGCTGCATTATCTATGGCTTCAGAGCTACATGAAAACGGTGAATCGGTACTGCATTATCAACAGGAGTTCGATTCGCGACTTGATGGCATAATATCGCGTCTTGACCGGGTCCTTGCAGGCGATTAGACTCCTCCTGCCCTGAACCTGAACACTTTCCTTCTATTGCGTGTATCCCCTATCCGGATGTTTGATACATAAATCGTACCTCCAGATTCAGGTCTGGATGGGAGGAATCCATGGATTCATTCGAAGTTATTGTTCTGGTAGCAATTGCCCTGATAGTTGGTACTGTATCGTATTTGGTTGCGAGCCATTTTGCTCGTCGAGCACTGGCCACACAGAAACAGACCGCCGGAAAAGAGGCTGAGCGCATTGTCGCAGAGGCCGAAAAAGAGGCAGCCATCCATCGAAAGGAGGCGACCCTTGAAGCGCGCGAAGAGTGGCTCAAACGAAAGAGTGAGTTTGACAGGGATAGCGAGACGAAGCGACGCGAACTTGATTCCAAGCAGGATGTAGTTCGACAACAGGAAGGCGCTCTGAAAAAGAAGGTCGAACTGCTGGAGACTCGCGAAAAGGAGATCGTCGCCCGAGACAAGGCAATACATACGCGCGAAAAGGGGATTGAGCTGCGAGAACACGACCTCGAAAGTATTATTATCACCCAGAACGACAAACTCCAGAAAATCGCTCAGATGACACCTGATGAGGCCAAGAAACAATTGATGGACAACATGGTCAGCCAGGCCACACTGGAAGCTGCGGCGACGATAAAGGAAATCAAGGAGAAGGCAGAACAGGACGCAGACAAGGAAGCCAAGGAGATCATCCTGTCGTCGATCTACAGATGTGCGGCGGATCACACGGTTGAGTCTACTGTGTCCGTAGTCAGTCTTCCCTCCGATGAGATGAAGGGTCGGATCATTGGTCGGGAGGGTCGCAATATACGCTCGTTTGAAACCGCGACCGGGATCGACGTCATTGTTGACGACACACCCGAAGCGGTCATTCT
>JBHHVC010000062.1:0-12614 GCA_046754125.1 Candidatus Zixiibacteriota bacterium | reverse complement strand
GCGAAACTTCGCCGGGTGCCGGCGGATTGCCGCCGCCGAGCAACCCGGCGAAGGCGATTATCGTACTTTCGGTGTTTGCAAGACGTGCAGGTTTCTTCAATCAACAACAAGGCAGTTTCGTTGTGCTCTCACTGAAGAGCGCCTCAGGCTCGATGACACATCGCGGATCTGCCGCGAACATATGTTACCGTAGACGTATCAAGAGCTAGACTCCACCAAGTTCATCTGATCTAAAACGACTTGCATAGTGCCTTTCTGAGCCACTTCCTCACGCCGAACCAGTAACAAGTGTTGCCTTGTGATGCAGAGATGGAAATGAACGGCGATGGAGCTGAGGTCGACTGGCTGTTTGGTGTCGCGCCGGCTCTGGTTGCGTGTCCGTGAAGCCTGATCCGATGCCCGCGAAAGCACTGCATCGACAACATAAGCTGTTATCGTACAGCACAATACGGATTTTGCTTGCTTCTGGCAGCGAAATTGGTATAATTACAGGCTGTGGTTTTGGCCGATCCGGGCGGTACTGTTTGGAGACGGCAAAGCCGATAGTAATTGAGAAGAAGAGTTAGAAACAGAGGATAACACAAATGGCTCATAAAAAAGGCGTCGGATCGTCAAAGAACGGTCGCGACTCAAACGCACAAAGACGAGGGACCAAAGTTTACGGTGGCCAGGCGATCCCGGCCGGATCGATCATTGTGCGCCAGTGTGGCACCCCGATCAAGGCAGGTCACAACGTCGGCATTGGGAAAGACAATACTCTCTTCGCCAAGATTACCGGCGTTGTTAAGTTCGAACGAGTCGGCCGCGACCGTAAACAGGTGTCTGTATACGAATAGAGGATATTTCCTGTGGGCGCGCCGGCACAAACTGTCTGGCCCTACGATTCTGAGCGCTGGTTCCGGAAAGGAATCAGCGTTTTTTTGTGCATAGATGCATAGAATTGAGTCGCCCATGAATGAGATATCTTTTATCGCATTCGGGCCGATTTCCCTTGACACGAATGCTCGTATAATGTATTCTGCTATTGAGAATCCTGCACCTCAACAGGATGATATTGACGCCGCAGAAGAACCGATAGATCAACCCTCACAAGCGAACAGTTGGTTCCGCAAGGGCCTCATGTTCGTTTTGCTCCTGCCCCACTCGCGATTGCGCCGACACCGCCAAGATGGTCGGAACCCTACAAGAGGAGGACATGCCTATGGGAGTGGAGGTTGATTTGCTGCGCACCACACCTAGCGCCTGTGAACAGTCTCCAACAGATGTATGAGCAATTGCTGAGCAGCAGTGCACCATGAGCTGTTAATCGGTCGGCGCGCAGAGCCATCGGCCTGCCGGGGGTCACGGAAAGACCCACACCCGGTGCAATGCCGGAATAAGCGACGATCCGCACACGCTCATCTATCATCCGAAGGATCGGGCAGCCGATCGGCGGCGCCCACCCTGAAGCAGCGATTGGTGACAAAACGACATCCGTAATACGAGTTCCCGACAGCCAAAACGGCTGTCGGGATTTGATTTAGCCAACATCCTGTGGCGGTCTCCCCATATATCCTCTATCGACGGCACCCGGAAATCTGTTCCGATTTGTGCAGACATGACACATTCTCCCGCTTACGTCACTGTCAGTCAATAACTTAACAGACAAAACCGAAAGAACCCCGTCGGCGGCACCCGCCTTGCAAAACGGTCAGACAGAAGAAAACCGCAACCGTTAGGCAGGACTGGTGCAACGATGAAAGTCAAATTCGTCTTGACTATGGATGATCTGGTCGTGGACGAGCAGCCATTCGAACAGGTTGTTCTCGATTGGGAGTCGGAGGTAGACCAGTCAGAGATTCTGGAGTTGTCTCATCAATGGATAACGTCCAAGAATTTCCTGACCAACCGTATGCTTGGGCTATCTCGCGTAGGAGAATCGTCGCTGACTATCGAGCCGCTGGAAGAGGGCGACTATGCCTGACCTTTCGTGGCAAGCCCGGATTCAGGAAACGCTGCAGGACGCGAGCAATCGAAGCGAAGAATACGCCTCCTGGTTCGATCAGGGGAAGGCGTACATTGTCGACAACTTCGGCTCCAACGGACTTACGGCTGCCTACATTGCAGCGGGGGTGATTGTCCTAGTTATCTTGTCACGACTGACGAGAATAACTTTCGCAACACTGAAGTTCCTTGTCGTCCCAGCGCTGGCCCTGGCCTTTATAGGCTCGTTTTTTCTCCCTTATTCGTTCATCGCCATGCTCCCGGTCACTGTCACCGCCTGCTCGCTTTTCCTGCTGGTCAAAGGATAGGCTGAGCAACTGATCGGACGATTCTGATGAAAGAGAATACCCACTGCATAAACTGTGAGCGAACGCTGATCCGCAAACGAGGAGTTCCTGTCTGCCCGGTATGCAATTCGTCTGAGCTGGACATTGTAGACCTTTTCGAAGACGATACTCCCGAGCGCGACCACTTGTTTATCAAGTGCCCCGGCGCCACCCTCTACAAAGATGGAACAAACGACGTGCTGGCCGGAGTGCGATTTCTTGACAACAGTGGCGACAAGCCCGAATTTGAAATCGTCGACCACCCCGTTTATGCTCCCACCCACAAGCGGCGACGACGCATAAAACGCGAGGCTCTGGGCAAGGTTCGCCGTTGCCGTGGTTGTCAGGACTACACTGTGCGAATGCGGCGCAAAGAGGGCGCGGATTTCTACATACCGTCGTCCCGCCAACCTCGCCGCAAGAAACTCCGTTCAGTAGAATACGTGAGCTACGAACCATAGTCCGCTCACTAATTACGCACAGCCTTTGTCGATCTGCTGATTGCATCTTCTGTTCTGCCGCAACATTTCTCGTTTCCTCCCGTACTAGTGAAAAACAGTTTGCACCTATTCTATTGGGAGTACGAAAATGCCACTACAGGCTACTCTAAGAAACAGCATTGCGCTGATAGTTTTCCTCCTTGCCGGGACTACTGCAATGGCCGGAAACGGTTTCTTTAGCGGAGTCTTTGGCTCTGTCCGGGGTTCCGGGAATACGGTAACTAAGGAGATCACGGTCAGCGAGTTTGAGAGAATCAAGTCGCAAATCGGAGCTGATATTAGTGTCGTTGTCGGAGAGGCACGGAAAATTACCATTACTTTCGATGACAACCTGATCGACCTTATCGACCTGTCTGTTCGCGGTAATACCTTACATATCACCTCCTCCGACTCCTATTCCAGCCGCCGTTCATGCAAGATAGTAATAAGCGTGCCGCACCTGTCCCGTATCTCATCGCATGGCTCCGGGGACATCGAGGTAACAAACCTTGACGAAAAGCTCTTTGATTTTCGTCTCTATGGGTCGGGTGACATCACGTTGAAGGGCAGGGTTGGCGAACTGGAGATCGTATTATCCGGTTCCGGCGATATCGATGCCTGCAAGCTTGAGGCACGCGAAGCAACCGTCGAACTCAATGGCTCCGGCGACGTAGCTGTCCGGGCTTCGGATTGGTTTTCCGGCGAGGTCAACGGAAGCGGTGACATTGTGTACTACGGGAACCCCGATCACACCTCCGAAGACGTGAGTGGCTCCGGGAGCATCCGAAGCAGAGGTTGATCTGCACAAACATCTCGGCAAACCGCCATGCTTTGACGGGCGGCTGGTCACACGACCGGCCGCCTATTTTTGTAGGCATTTCTTCGGTAAGGTCTTGTGGCGTGCCCTGGAGACAGGTGTACCGCACAAGCTAAAGACACCGCGTCGGGGACTCAGAAGGTACATGCGTACAGGGGCGGCAATACAGTCCACATATCGCCAGAACGGATAGTTGAGTGGCTTCATAAGTTACGATACTATAATAAGATAGCTGCTGTTTTTTACTTGCTTTTCACTTTCGAAATTGATAGATTTAAGTAACAATATGAGTCATGAAACTGGACATAAGTTGCACCATCGCAAAGGGACAAAACCGACACCGATTGCACCCCTCATCGCGGGCGTAGTGAAATCGCTCGGGGTCGAACGAAGCTATAGCGGTTGGTCAGCTGTATCGCTCTGGCCGGAAATTGTTGGCGACCAGATTTCCAGGATTTCTCGTGCCTATCGTTTTTCGGAGGGCGTCCTCTATGTCGCGGTACCGGATGCGACCTGGCGGCAGGAGCTGTCACTGCAAACTGATACCATCATCACAAAGATCAATAGCCTCGTCCCCGGATCTGCAGTAAGTCAACTGCGCCTGGTGGCGTGCGAGAAAGGACGATAGATCTATGCCAACAGGTGCCCCGGAATTGAAACCCACTGCCATTGAGTCGGCGAAGAGCCTCGATAAAGGGACGGGCCACTCCTACGACGCGACGACTATCCGCGTTCTTGAAGGACTGGAAGCAGTTCGTCGTCGACCGGCAATGTACATTGGCGATGTCAGCCAGCGCGGGCTGCACCACACCGTCTACGAAGTGGTTGATAATTCCGTCGATGAGGCGATGGCCGGATATTGCGATAAGATCGTCGTTGAAATCGGCAAAGACGGTTCCATCACTGTCACCGATAACGGCCGAGGCATCCCGGTAGAAATACACCCCGAACAAAAGGTCTCTGCGCTGGAGGTGGTCATGACTACATTGCATGCCGGTGGCAAGTTCGATCATGATTCCTACAAGGTGTCTGGCGGACTCCATGGCGTTGGTGTGTCGGTTGTCAATGCCCTCTCCGAGTGGTGCTGGGTAGAAGTGTGCCGTGACGGCTCGGTCTACCGGCAGGACTACAAGATTGGCAAGCCCGTTAACAAAGTAAAAAAAACCGGATCCCGAGAGAAAAGAGGAAACAAGACTTGTTTCTACCCTGACGCGGAGATATTCACAAGCCTTGAGTTCAAGTTCGACATCATCGCTTCTCGCTTGCGCGAACTTGCATTTCTCAATCAAGGCCTGACCATTCGCTTCCTGGACCATCGCACCGACAAAGAGGCGACGTTTTCATACAAGGGCGGCCTTTCCTCCTTTGTGGAGTATCTCAACGAAAACAAGACGCCAATCTTCAAGAAACCCGTTCACTTCCAGAAAGCCCGCAACGGCACCGAGGTGGATATCGCCGTACAGTACAATGACGGATACTCCGAATCGGTGCACTCGTACGTTAACAACATAAATACTATCGAAGGGGGCACCCACCTCACCGGATTTCGCACTGCACTGACCCGATCGATCAACGCCTACGCGACCAAGAACAACCTGCTCAAGAAGGCTACATTCACCCTGACCGGTGAGGACGTGCGGGAAGGTCTCACTACGGTCATATCGGCCAAAGTGGCCGAGCCACAATTCGAAGGCCAGACCAAAACCAAGTTAGGAAATTCCGAAGTGCGAGGAATCGTCGAAACCGTTACCAACGAGTACCTCGGATGGTTCTTCGAGGAAAACCCTTCCGTCGCCAGGAAGATAGTTGAGAAAGTGTCCAGAGCTGCAATAGCTCGTGAAGCGGCTCGCAAAGCCAAGGAGCTGACTCGCCGCAAGACCGCATTGGATTCCGCCGCCCTTCCCGGTAAACTCGCAGATTGCTCAATGCGTGATCCGGAATCGTGCGAACTGTTCATTGTCGAGGGTGACTCGGCCGGAGGCTCGGCCAAGCAGGGACGTGACCGTCGCTTCCAGGCCATTCTGCCGCTGCGCGGAAAGATTCTCAACGTGGAAAAGGCTCGCATAGATAAGATTCTGGCCAATACCGAAATCCGCGCCATCATCACCGCCCTCGGCTGCGGTGTCGGCGAGGAGTTTGACGTGTCGCGCGTCAGGTACCACAAGATTGTCATCATGACTGACGCCGACGTAGACGGTTCGCATATCCGAACGCTGCTGCTGACATTCCTATTTCGCTATATGCGTGACCTCATCGATCATGGGTATGTATATATCGCGCAACCCCCGCTCTATCTCGTTCGTCATGGAAAGACGGAGCAATACGCATACAACGACGCGGAAAAAGATCGTATTGTAAAGAAGCTGCCGGACAAGGGCCTCGCAATCCAGCGCTACAAAGGTCTTGGTGAAATGAATCCGGATCAACTCTGGAAGACAACTATGGACCGCGAACGACGAACCATGCTCAAGGTGACCCTCGACGACGGAGCCGAGGCCGACCATCTATTTACTATCCTGATGGGTAGCGAGACCGCTCCGCGCAGCAAGTTCATCAAGGATAATGCGCAGTACGTTCGCAACCTCGACGTTTAGCGGCTTTCACATAGCGTCTCAAAGAAAGACTTGCCTATAGGTCTGCTCGACATTAGCTTGCAACGCATAGGCCGAAACAACTCAGCAAAGGCATAGCCCGTTATGAGTGCATCTATACCGCCGCTGACCGGCTCGCGCTGGACACATTTCAAGCGTCGATGGCTTGAGTACACCAAAATACGCTTTATCGAGGACTTTGAGTGGACGGCTCGTTTTGACGATGACGATCACTTGGTCGAAGGGCGCATCCATATCGCACGTCTTCCTCTGCGAATTGATCTGCTGGTCGCATCGGAGGAGCAGTTCGTGATAACCCGTCTTGTTTTTGCGAATGACAATGGCGAGGATATACCAGTAGAGTTTGACTCAAATGTCCACACCAAACCGGAAGGCACTGTCTACAGCATTACTCCAAAAGTCCTGATGCCCACTACTTTGATTCGCTTTCACTTGGACAAGAATATCCGCGAGTATGATCGCCAACTTCGAATTGCAATAGCTGACTATGACTACGCAGACTTTGATCTGATCCGGCATGCCCTCTCGCTCGCCGATTCCAAGAAGTGGATGCGGGCTCTCAAGTGTATGCAGCAGTATCAAAACTACACGCAGGACAACCCCAATGTCGACTACTACATCGCTGTGCTCAACAATGAGTTGGGTGAGGTGGAAGAGTCAAAAGAGTATGCTCTTCGAGCAATCGGCAAGCAACTCGTCGAACCTGCAGTCGGCGCATACATGTCGGTCTCAGAAAAGAACCCTACTCCGAACGTGGATGAGATTAGGGCCATTCAAGAACAAGCGCGTCAATGGGAGCTCCCCCCAACTGTGGGTATCCTTACACTTCAGCGAAACCAGCGCCATGTCCTTCGTTATGGAAATTGTTTCGCGTCACTTCGCTCTCGCATCTACGAAGTGCGTCGGCATGCTGCTGCACGGATGCTGCGAACATTGTCCTACAATTATTCGACCAAGAACGAGATCATCTTGTATTCCAGCCTGCACATTATTCACACCGGTGATAAGGTAGAGAAACTCCCGATAGAGCGACTGACCGTTACGGATGCCGAAGACGCAAACCTGTTCATTCCCGTCGAAAATGAAAAGACACTGCACTGGATTCTTCCGGACCTGGAGCCGGGTGATGTGATCGTCTGGAAGTTGGACGTTTGCGGCCGTATGTCAAAAGTAAATGGGAATACACAGTATTTCAAATTGAACGCGCCTTTTGACCCTACTCATCCAACATTCCAGGCTCATGTGGAACTTGTGGCGCCGAACAGTTTGTCCATTCAGATGTGGAGCAGCCAAAGAGACAGTTCCCTGACTTTCGAGGTTAGCGAAAACGAATCGGATAAAACCCACCGCTATGTTGGGCAGCGCTTCCTCCCCTCCACTCACTCGGGAACAGCATATCAACATTTCCTTGTGAACCCGAGAGTGGCCTTTTCCTCGGGAGAATTCACTTGGTCGGATATTACTGCCGAGGTTCAGCGAAGCTCTATCGGCACGACCGATAACCGGGAGCAACTTCCTTCACCACTGGATCAGATCGTGGACAATGCTCCCGGCAAACGCGAGGCTCTGGAAAGCGCTTTCTACTGGATTCGCGACAAATTGAAATACGCCGCTCTACATTCTGCTGAATCAAACATCGGCGCTGCGGATCGCGCGGCCAAAATGATAGAATCCGGCACTGCCGATTGCAAAGACCGGGCCTATCTCCTCGACCTGGTTTGCCAGCGTCTGAAGATGGAGTGCCAATATGTGCTGGTTTCTTCCAAAAATGCTCTGATCGTCAGCGAATTGCCCGCCCATCAATTTGATCACATTTTCGTGCGAGTGCGCGGGGCCGGGGATTGGAAATACCTGGACCCAACCAATACAAATACTCCCTTTGGAACTCCCCCCCACTGGTGTCAGGGTCTGCAGGCCCTCGCAATGGATGGCACTGGAACGATAGTTGATATCCCCGAGGACGATCCGCAAGCAAACACACTTGAGATTCATCAATCGATCGATCGTCTTGCTGACGGCTGGCTGGAAGGGAGCTACGACTTCAAGGCACGCTCACATGCTGGTCGGATCGTTAACGAAAAATGGAAATCTCTCTCGCTGATGATGTACGACCAGCGCCATGCGGCGCAGCATATTATGAGCCAGTTTCTTCCCGGATGTGCTGTGATAGATTGCGACACCCAATCCGACACTTCCAGGTCGAACCTCTTTCACGTCAGTGGCAGGACAAAAGTCAGCAAGCTTGTTCCGCTCCGTAGCGGCGAGCAAATAGCCCTGCTCTCATGGGGCATTCCATTCCTGCCCCTGTCCTACTGGCGAGTTATGCAAATCGAAAAACTGTTCTCGTTCGATTTCCCGTGCAGGGTCAAAATAGTGGTCTCGATCAGCCCCACTGTTGCCGAGCGCTTGCTTGATATGACCCACGCCGACCCTATAGACAATTCCATCTGCCAAACCTCAGAGTCCGTCGAAGCAACTGAAATAGCGACTACTATTGTGAGGACGCTCCAGGTCAGCCGAAAGTTTGTCCGGGGTGATGATACTGCGTTGATTGCACCAAGCCTGGAGAGCTTTGAAACCGCTCTCAGTCTTGTGCTCACCCTGCGCAGCGGCTGATCTTTCATATTCTCTACTCCCATTTCGCTGCATTCCAAGCATACCCCTGTGGTCGTGCTTCTCGCAATCAACATGCGGAACAGTCTATTATTATACTTGACGAATCCGGCTCCTTAACTATCTTTAGCGCAAGTTCACTACTTTCTACGAGCGGTGCATCCTCACTTCAGTACCGTAACAAGAGCAGATGAGAACACGGCGATGACGAAATACTAATCCGAGAGGACCCAATGAGAATAATTCACAATCTTCGTAGTCGACCCATATTAGCAGCCGCCCTTTCGCTGTCAGTGCTGCTGGCAGCAGCGTATTCCGACGATTTGTTGGCTGCTGCGAGCAAGAATCCATCGCAACTGCTAAATATCATAAGCGAAACGCCCGAAACCGGCGAGACCCGCCTATCTATCCCGTCAGACCTGTATACGACGTTTATGGCCGGATCCGATGTCCGTGAGCTTGAATTGCCGGTCAGCAGTTCACACAAGCTCTCTTTGGTCCTCGAACGATATGAAGTAATTGCTCCCGATGCTCGCTTTTTGATGGGCGGCTTGGGCGGTCATGTCACGATGACCCGACCGCAGGTACAACTCTTCCGCGGTAAAGTCGACGGCAACCCCAACAGCCTTGCATTCATGGCTGTTTCGTCCAGCGGACTTGTTAACGGATTTATCGACGATGGAGCCAATCAGAGCTACGTTATGTCCACTCTGCCGGAGAACCTGCGCGCGGGGGAATCTATTCTCACCGTCCGACCTGTCTCTGGTGCCGGTGAACTGGATGTACCGTTTTGCGGCACTGTCTATGATGCATCATTGATGCCACAGATCGAACAGGCTCTCCGGTCGGCTCCAACCACTGGAGCAGGGCCTCTCCTGCAACGAATCGCCATTGACGCAGATCAGGCATTCGTACAAATGTTTCCAAGCGCAGTTGCCGCACAAGATTACATCGTTCAACTTATAGCGGCAGTAAGTGCAATATATGAACGCGACAACAACATTCGCATGACCCTGGCCCTGGCCCGTGTCTGGCCATCGGGTGGCGAACCATTTACTCCTTACGATGTAGGCGCATTCCGGCAATACTGGGTTGACAATGAGGACACATCCGGACTCAACATAACTCATATGTTCTCCGGTGTCAGGAATGCTTCCTATGGCGGAATTGCATTCTTCTCAAACACCTGTGATGGCTTCGGCTATGGCATTGACGCATATATGAACGGGAGCTTCGCCGCTCCTGTCGGGTATCCCGACAACGGCAACTGGGACCTTAACCTGGTGGCCCATGAGATGGGACATAATCACGGTGCTCCCCACACCCACGATTCCTTCTTCTCGCCGCTCATAGATGAATGCGGTCTTGGTAATTACACGCGCGGAACGATCATGAGCTACTGCCACACCAACCAAGGCTACCAACGTAACATCGACTTGCGCTTTCATCGTCGTATTCAGGTGGTCATCGCCTCAACCGTCGGGCCGGCGGGGTGTCAGGGAAGAGACTGCAACAGCAATAACATACCTGATTCAATCGACATCGCAAATCTTACATCGCCCGACACAAACGGCGACGGGATACCAGACGAATGTCAGGACTGCAACGGCAATACTATACTGGACCCTGTCGAAATCTCGGGCGGCTTGCCCGATTTTGATGCAAACGGCATTCCTGATGAGTGCGAAACGAACTGCAACGGCAATGCGCTTCCGGACCAGTTTGAAACATGGAATGGTTTTGCGGCAGACGACGACGGCAACAATGTCCCCGACGACTGCGATCCCGACTGTAACAGCAATGGCATTTTGGACTATACTGAGATCAACGATGACATGACCCGCGATCTGGATCGTAACCGTGTACTGGACGAATGTCAGGACTGCAATGGTAACGCAGTAGTCGATTGGATTGATCTTGGTCGACCCCATTTCCTGTATGTTTGCGACAATGGAGCACCTGCCTTAAGAGAATTCCAAGCTGTAAGTGGTGTACTCGATCGAACGGTCACGCCGTTTACAGACCCTTGGGATGTAGCTCCAAACCAGGCAGGTTCAAAGCTGTTCCTTGCCGATGCCGGCACCGGAACAGTATGCTTAATCGATGTTGCAACTGCTGGTGTAACGACGTTGATCCCATCAGGAGGCGGTGGCCTCATAAAACCGTCTGGCTTGGCAACCGACCCGTCCGGAATTCTCTACGTTTCCGACTATTCTGGAAATGCAGTCCGAAAATACGACGGAGTAATCGGCGCCTCTTTGGGCGACTTTGTCGCTTCAGGCGCTTCCCCCCTTACGCAGCCATACGCGCTTGAATTCGGTCCCAACGGCAACCTGTTTGTCACCAGTTCGGACAATGCCGTCTACCAGTATAACGGCACAAGCGGCGCCTACATCGGCGTTTTCGTCACTCCCGGTTCGGGAGGACTGAGTTCTCCGCGCGGTTTGGCTTTTCTTGCCAATGGCAACCTTATCGTCACCAGCTATGGAACCGATCAAATGCTTGAGTACAACTCCTCCGACGGTAGCTTCGTAAAGGTCTTTAGCGATGAATACGGCTGGACCGCTCCGTGGGGACTCACTATCGGTCCCAACGGAAATATCTTTCTTTCGGGGATGAATGGAGCGCAGGCACGCGTCTTTGAATACCTTCCCGAGGGGAGGTATTACCGTTCATTCGTGCGCGGATCAGGACTGATAGATTCGCCAACAGGCATCTGCTTTCTGCCCGGCTCAAGCGACGATGTAAACGGTAACTACATTCCGGACTCATGTGAATCCGGCGATATGGACGGCGACGGCATCGATGATGCCCACGATAACTGTCCCGGTACGTTTAACCCCGCCCAGACCGACACGGACAATGACGGCATCGGTGACGACTGCGACAACTGTGTGACGACACCCAATTCCGACCAGCGCGATGTCGACAATGACGGCATTGGTGATGTCTGTGACAATTGTCCGGCAATAGCCAACCTGTCACAAATAGACGGCGATGCCGACGGTCGCGGCGACCAATGTGATAATTGCCCCAGCATACCGAACCCCGATCAAAGCGACATCGACGGTGACTTTCTCGGCGACGTTTGCGACCAGTGTTGTATTGGCTTCAGGGGAGACGTAAACGGAGACGGCGTCGACATGGACATCGTCGATCTCACCTGTACGGTCGATTTTCTTTTCGGGGCAGGCTGTTCACTTACCTGTGCAATTGAGGCCGACGTGAACGGTGATTCGTCTATCAGCGATATTATCGATTTGACTTTTATGGTCGACTACTTGTTTGGGGATCCGCCTCCGCTGATTCCCTGCCCATAGGAATCGCTCAGACGTTTAGCGGTAATTCTGCTTGGTGCGACCTTCTACATAAGTTACATATCAGATGGGGCACATGGGCAACACTTGTGGCTGGCAGACCTCCCGGTCTGCTGCGTGACAGAGTTTTTCGGTAATCGCTTCAAGGGGCAGACGAGACGTCTGCCGCTTACGGAACTGCTTGACAAGTTTGCGCGCAGCCAATATGATTTCGTTAGCAACCTTCAACTTATCAGTGTGGGAGGGACTGTGCGCCCCCGAGATAAGCGGTTGTCGTAGCTTACCGAATAAGTATTGAATGGAGGGATGGATTGTGGTTGCAAAGAGTCAGCGAATCCTGAGTAGGGTTCTCAGAATAGTCGCTGCCGCGATGCTTGTCGGGGCGCTCGGAAGCAATCCTTATGACTACTACGTCTTGCTCCGATGGATCACCTGTGGTGTAGCCGTCTACATTGCTTATCTCGCTT
>JBHHVC010000061.1:0-12899 GCA_046754125.1 Candidatus Zixiibacteriota bacterium | reverse complement strand
TTTTGAAGCGGACATTCGCTCCGAACTAGATCGTAAGCCGCCGCTGACTGTTGGTGATCTTGCTCTTGGCGGGAAGGAAATAATGGATATGTTCGATCTGTCGCCGGGACCGGTAATAGGAGCTATCCTCAATCACCTGATGGAGGCGGTGCTGGATAATCCTTCTGACAACACTCCTGAGCGACTTGCGCTGCTTGCAGAGAATAAGTACAAAGAGACGATCGTCGATTCAAACGACGGGGAGACGAGGAACCACACGATATGAAGATACACGAATATCAGGCCAAACAGGTTTTCGCGGAAGCGGGAATCCCGGTGCCCGAAGGAGATGTGGCAACTACCGTTGCGGAGGTAACGGAGTTGGCGGAACGATTCAACAGGCCGGTTATGGTCAAGTCGCAGGTGCATGTAGGCGGTCGGGGTAAAGCAGGTGGCATTAAATATGCCGAAACCACGGAGGCAGCCAAGATCCTGGGGCAACAGATTCTGGGCATGGAGATCAAGGGGCTTAGCGTTAAGAAGGTACTGGTAACTGTGGCTGAAGACATTCTTTCCGAGGCGTATGTCGGAATCATTCTCGACCGCACTACTAAGAAGCCGGTCTTTATGGTATCATCGGCCGGAGGAGTTGATATAGAGGAAGTTGCAAGAACTACTCCGCACAAGATTCACAAGCTTTATGTCGATCCGGTTCGAGGTCTTTTCCCATATCAGGCTCGCAATCTGGCCTATAAATTGTACCGCGACCCGACTCAAGTGCGGCAGGCATCTGCAATTATCAGCAAACTGTATGACGTGTTCTGGTCTGTTGATGCATCGCTTTGTGAAATCAACCCATTGATCACTAACACCGATGGAAACGTGATTGCGCTTGATGCCAAGATAAACATTGATGACAATGGGCTCTATCGTCAGAAGGCGATCGCTCAGATGCGTGATATCGAAGCGGAGGTTCCTGAAGAAGTCGAGGCGCGCGAAGGTGACCTGTCGTTCGTAAAACTGGACGGCTATATCGGGTGTATTGTCAACGGCGCGGGTCTGGCTATGGCGACAATGGATCTGGTCAAACGGTATGGCGGTGAACCAGCGAACTTCCTGGATATTGGTGGCTCCTCGAATCCGCAGAAGGTCGTGACAGCAATGCGTATCATTCTTTCTGATAAAAACGTGCGTGCGATTCTTATCAATATTTTTGGTGGTATCACTCGATGCGACGACGTTGCTGTCGGCATTGTTGAGGCATTCAAGCAGTTGAATCCCGATGTTCCAGTAGTTGTGCGCCTTACCGGAACCAATGAAAAAGAGGCTGCGCGGATTCTGCAAAAGGTAAAGCTACCAACCGAGGACACGCTGGACAAGGTGGTTCAAAAAGCAATTGAGCTCGCCGGGGTAGAGGTATAGACATGTCAATATTCCTGAACAAAAGAAGCAAAGTCCTTGTGCAGGGCATTACCGGACGCGACGGCTCTTTCCATGCAGCGCAGATGAAAGAGTACGGGACCAAAGTTGTAGCGGGCGTCACTCCCGGAAAAGGGGGAAGAAGTGTAGCTGGAATACCGGTGTTCAACACCTGCGAAGAAGCAATTGCAAAGACAAAAGCGAATACATCTGTCATTTATGTTCCTCCGGCATTTGCGATCGATGCGATTTACGAGGCAGTTGGGGCCGGAATCAAGCTGGTTGTGTGCATCACTGAGGGATTGCCGGCAAATGACATGATGAAGGTTTACCCATACGTCAGGGAATGCGGCGCTCGACTCATTGGCCCCAACTGTCCCGGGCTGATATCCCCCGGCGAGTCGAAAGTTGGAATCATGCCCGCAACGATTGTCAAGAGGGGAAACATAGGAGTGGTGTCCCGTTCGGGTACATTGACCTACGAGGCGATTTGGGCATTGACGTTGGAGGGGATGGGCCAGTCCACCTGTATTGGAATTGGGGGCGACCAGGTCATCGGCACCAACTTCATCGATTGCCTCGAGGCATTTGAAGCAGACTCCTCGACAAAAGGGATTGTCATGATTGGCGAAATCGGCGGCTGTGACGAGGAAGATGCCGCCGCATTTGTCAAGAAGCATGTCAGCAAGCCGGTAGTGAGTTTCATTGCCGGGCGGACAGCGCCTCCCGGAAAGCGGATGGGTCATGCCGGCGCCATAATATCCGGTGGCAGTGGTAGCGCCGAAGACAAGATTGCGGCCCTGAAAAAGGCCGGCATCAAAATAGCGGGATCGCCTACGGATATTCCGGGCCTGATGAAAGAGGCTCTGCAGGAGGTTAAGGCGGGCGTGCCAGCATCTCGCGGCGGCACCAGAAAACGAGTCCCTGCAGGCGGATCTACTACCCGAGCAAAAATAAAAAAAGCGGCCTCGGGACGAGCGGCAAAAGCTGGAACTGTGGCCAGAAGAGCGCCCTCGAAAAAGGGCTCCAGCAAAAGTACCGGAAGGTCGACTATCAAAGGAAAGACTAGTAAGTAGATATGGTCTCAGGCGGGACCGAATAGAAGGTCGATATTGATAGAGGTCTGACAATGGCACAAGATAATTCAACCCAACAGGTCGGCGTCAAGTCGGCTGTAGTGAGCAAGTTCGATTACGACAACGGTCCGCCGCCGCTAGAAATCAACCTTCGTTGGTGTAAGGCGTGCAATATCTGCATAGCGCTTTGCCCCACACAGGTTTTTGAGCCGGATCGTGACGGTAAACCAGTCCAGGCGCGGCCGAATGCGTGCACGCAGTGTACCATTTGCTGGATTCACTGTCCGGACTTCGCAATAACATCAAACTACAAGTAGTTGAGGAGCAGGCATGGCACATCAATCACAACGTAAACTGCTCCAGGGAAATGCTGCCTGTGTACAAGGAGCGATATACGCCGGTATGCGTTTTTTTGCCGGCTATCCGATCACGCCCTCGACCGAAATTGCTGAACTGTCTGCTCGCGAACTTCCCAGGCTTGAGGGTCGATTCATTCAGATGGAAGACGAAATAGCCTCGATTGCCGCTGTTGTGGGCGCTTCGGTATCAGGACAAAAGGCGATGACGGCAACCTCTGGCCCCGGTTATTCGCTCATGGTAGAAAACATAGGGTATGCCTATATGACAGAAACGCCCTGTGTCATAATAAATGTTCAGCGCGGCGGCCCCTCGACCGGTTTGCCCACCAAAGTTGGTCAGGCAGACACGATGCAGGCTCGCTGGTGTACGCACGGTGACTACACTGCTATCGCAGTCGCTCCGTCAACTGTTGCCGACACCATGGAGGAGACAATTCGCGCCTTTAATCTGGCTGAGCGGTTCCGTACTCCCGTAACGGTACTGCTCGACGAGGTGATCGGACACATGAGGGAAATGATAGCTCTTCCGGAGCCTGGAGAAATCGGGGTCTTAAACCGAATAAAGCCGACGATCACACCGGAGCAGTTTGAACCGTATGCTATGACCGAGAATCTTGTATCCCCGATGCCATCCTACGGCGAGGGGTATCGATATAATGTTACCGGGTTGACTCATGATCGGCATGGATTCCCGACCAGCCAGCAAGGCGAAATCATAGAAAACCTGGAAAAACTAAAGAACAAGATCGAAAACTACACTGATGAAATCACAAAGCTCCGCGTTGAGATGGTAGAGGATGCCGATGTCGTGTTTGTCGCATATGGGTCGGTCGCTCGAGCTGCCCTTCAGGCGGCCTCGCTGGCCCGAAAGGCGGGAGTCAAGGTCGGCGTTGTGCAGCTTTATACGATTTGGCCGTTCCCTGATAAACAGATCCTCGAATTGTGCGGCAAGTGTGCTCATGTTATTGTCGGAGAGTTGAATATGGGCCAGATCATACACGAGGTAAGACGGATTTTGCCGCCCGACATACAGGTGCATCCGATGTATCGATACGACGGGGAGATTCTGACGCCCATGCAACTGCTCGAGAAGCTTCAGGAGGTTATCTGATGCCGATAGCTGCGACCAAGCCAAAGCAACGCTCTGACGTTATCCTGGATTATCTCCGCCCGCACAAGAAGTTTCCCAATGTCTGGTGTCCGGGATGCGGTAACGGCATTGTAATGAGTGCCTTCATTAGAGCGATCGATAAACTGGGCTGGAGCAAGGACGAGGTTGCTATGGTTTCCGGGATCGGTTGCACCAGCCGGCTGCCTGTCTACCTGGATTTTAATTCCCTGCATACAACTCACGGGCGCGCTTTGCCTTTTGCTACCGGAGTGAAGTTTGCACGGTCGGAAATGAAGGTGGTTGTAATCACCGGAGATGGCGACTCCCTTGCAATTGGTGGGAATCACTTCATCCATGCCTGTAGGCGGAACATTGATATTACGGCGATCCTCATCAACAATCACATTTATGGAATGACCGGCGGACAGGCTTCGCCAACCACGCCGGAAGGAGCGATGGCCACAACGCAGCCCTACGGTAACGTAGAAAAACAGTTCGATCCGTGTAGTCTGGCCATTGCCGCCGGGGCATCGTTTGTCGGGCGCGGATCCGTGTATCATGCTCCCCAGTTGGAGAAGCTGATCGTGGATGGCCTTTCACATCGGGGTTTTTCGCTGGTAGAAGTGATATCAAACTGCCACACATATTTCGGTAGACTCAATCGCAAAGGAGATGCCGTAGCCATGCTCCAGCAATTCAAAGAGAACGCGGTAACTGTGGCAAAGGCAAAGAACTTGTCCGAAGAAGATCTGGAGGGCAAGTTCCTTATCGGAAAGCTCCACGTGCAGGACAAGACAGAGTTTTGTGATGAATATCAAAATGTTGTCGATCGCCTGAAAGGGAAATGAGGCTGCCCCATGACCAATACATTCTTGGATAAAGTACAAATGCCGCGAGACCGCTTTGAAATCAGACTATCCGGATCCGGTGGGCAGGGGATGATTTTCGGCGCGGTAGTCCTGTCCGAGGCTATCGGCGGTGGCGATGAGCGTAAGGTTATTCAATCTCAGTCCTATGGCCCTGAGGCAAGGGGTGGCGCCTCGAAGGCGGACGTCGTTATTTCTGAGAGTGAGATATTCTATCCCAAAGCGATGAAGCTGGACCTTCTGCTGGCAATGACCCAGGAGGCATTGGATACATACTATAGCGATCTGAAAGAGGATGGCACTCTGGTTGTCGATAGCGGTCTGGTCACTAACATTCCAACCGAGCGGTGCTTCGGGATCGAGTTTACTCGACTGGCGCGTGAAGAGGTCGGTCATATTATGGTGGCCAATGTTATTGCGCTGGGTGCTATTGCGGGTCTTACCGGTATTGTTGAAATGGAACCTCTGACGGAGGCGGTGCTCAGGCGTGCTCCACGCGGCACGGAAGACCGTAACCGTAAGGCCGTCAAGATCGGATACGAGCGGGCGACTGAGCTAAAAAACATGTCTCATGTGTGAGGAACGGATATGGATAGAACACTATTAATTGTAAAACCGGATGCGACCGATCGCAATCTGATCGGGCACATTGTAGCTCGGCTGGAGCGGGCGCGTTTCAAGATTGTTGAAATGCGCATGGTCTATCTGACCAGTGACAAGGCGCGCAAGTTTTATGCTGTGCACGAGGGGAAGCCATTTCTTGACTCGCTTGTGGCCTTTATGAGTTCCGGGCCGGCTGTGCCGATGGTGCTGGAAAAAGATAACGCTGTCGATGACCTGCGAACATTAATCGGTGCTACCAATCCGGAGCAGGCAGCCTGCGGTACGATTCGCAATGAGATCGCGCTGGACATAGAGAAGAACTCGGTCCATGCATCCGACTCGCTTGACAACGCCAAGAAGGAGATCGCGTTCTTCTTTGATTCGTAGTGACGGGTGTGAAAGCTTACAGCAGTCAGGTTCGCTGTGACGAAGTCAACAATATGGAGTTGAAACTGGCTTACGACCATGGATGGATACGAATGGACGTCCCTTCCAATGTAACCATTGATGAATTCAGACCGGCATCGGTGAAGATATCACAAGGAGAAAACAACCTGGCAGCATGCCTCGACCGGGAGGAAGTGCGAGCACGCATAGCCGGTCGCTCGATTCTTATAGTTGTCAACGATGCATATCGTGCGACACCCACCTCAAAGATTCTCATGTGGCTCCGTCGATGGGACAGCACCTTGCTGGACCGGGCCTCATTTATCGTGGCCACCGGCGCCCATGCGGCACCATCTCCAGAGCAGTTGCGAATGATATTCGGCGAATTGTACGACCGTATTGCCGACCGCGTGATTTTGCATGATGCTAGAGACAGGTCGTCAATGACTCGACTTGGACGCGACAGTTTAGGCGGCAATGTCTGTGTAAACACGGCCGTACTTCGTCATGAGTCTGTTATAGCGATTGGCTCAGTCGAGCCGCACTACTTCGCCGGATATACTGGGGGCCGTAAATCGATATTTCCCGGGCTGACCGATATTGAAACGATAGAGCGTAATCACAATCTGGCCAACTCTTTCGATGCGGCTCCGCTCAAATGTGATGGGAATCCGGTTGCTGAGCATCTGGACCAACTGATGGCTATGTTAGATCCCGAGCGTTTTACAGGCATTCAGGTTGTGTCTGACTGCCGGGGGGGAGTTGCGGGACTTTTCGTTGGTTCTTTGGGTGCGGCTTTCAAAGATGCCAAGCATTTGTGCGATCGGTTGTATGTCCGGAACGTCGATTCACGATACGAGACTGTAGTGTGTGAAGTTCTTCCCCCACTGGATTGCAGTCTCTATCAGGCGCAAAAGAGTATCGAGAATTGTCAGAGTGCGGTGATGGACGGTGGCAAGATAGTAGTTGTCTCGGCCTGCCGCGAAGGAATCGGGTCGGACGCTTTTCATGATCTTGCATTGCAATGGGACCGCGTCGCGAATCGACCAAAGGACGGTCGGTTGCGCTTTGGTTCACACAAGTTGTCGCGGATCATCTCGCACGCACGGCGGATAGCCGTGTGCATTTACTCAACACTGCGGGAGGATATGGTAAGTCAGGTCTTTTTCGAGCCGGTGAGTGATTTGCGGTACTTCCTGACCGCCGGCAGGGCGGAGGGAAGGATTGCGATAGTACACGATGCCGGCAACACAGTATTGCGGGCGGGTTGATAGACAGGTCGTTGAACACAAATATATCTCCATGGAGGAATTATGAATAGGAAGATAGCAGTTATTGGGGCCGGAAACGTAGGCGCTTCGTGTGCTCAGTATCTGGCGGAAGCAAACCTGGCCGATATCGTTCTTGTGGACATCGTTGAAGGAACGCCACAAGGGAAAGCGCTGGACCTTACACAGGCCGGTCCGGTACGAGGATATAACGCTATGGTGCGCGGCACAAACAAGTTTTCGGATATCAAGGGTGCCGATATTGTCATTATGACCGCCGGACTCCCTCGCAAACCGGGAATGTCGCGCGAGGATTTGCTGAATATGAACGCCAAAATCATCGCATCCGTCGGGAAGAACATCAAGAAATTTGCGTCGAAGTCCTTCGTGATTGTAGTTTCCAATCCTCTGGACCTAATGACCTATCACATGCAAAAGGTGACCGGGTTTCCCAAGAATCGCGTCTTTGGACAAGCGGGTGTGCTCGATTCGATTAGATTCCGTGCGTTCGTTGCTATGGAACTCGGCGTGGCCATGACAGATACGCAGGCGATGGTGCTCGGTGGACATGGCGACACGATGGTCCCGCTGCCGCGTTACTCGACGGTGAGCGGCATTCCCATCGGCGAGTTGATTCCCAAGGACCGCATCAAGGCCATCGCCGATCGTGCACGAGTCGGCGGCGGTGAAATTGTCAAGCTGCTCAAGACCGGTTCGGCATATTATGCCCCTGCGGCGGCATCGGTGGATATGTGTCGCTCAGTGTTCAATGATGAAAGAAAATTACTGCCGGCTTCGGCCTTTCTTACCGGACAGTATGGTATCAGCGATATCTATATTGGCGTGCCGGTGATACTGGGAGCGAAAGGGATCGAAAAGATCGTCGAATTGAAACTCAGCAAGAGCGAACAGGGGGCGCTGCAGAAGTCAGCCTCCACCTACAAGCAACATCTCAAAGCTCTCGGATACTAGCGGGGAATATGATGGCAAAGTACAAACATATAGTGGTTCCTGCCGATGGGCAGCCGATCACGATCAAGAACAAGAAGCTCTCAGTTCCCAATCGACCGATTATTCCAGTGATCGAGGGAGACGGCATAGGTCGTGATATCATGAAAGCGACGCGTCGGGTTGTTGATGCCGCAGTTGAGAAGACCTTCAGTGGGAAGAAAGAGATTGCGTGGATGGATGTCCACGCCGGTGAAAAAGCGAATGAACTTTGCGGCGAATGGCTGCCCAACGAGACTATAGATGCGATCAAGAAGTATTACGTTGCGCTTAAGGGTCCGCTCACTACTCCTGTTGGCGGAGGCTTTCGGTCTCTGAATGTGACACTCAGGCAGGTTATGACCTTGTACGCCTGCATCCGGCCGGTGAAGTGGTTCAAAGGGGTCGGTTCGCCGGTAGTGCATCCCGAAAATCTGGATGTTGTTATTTTCCGCGAAAACACCGAGGATGTCTATGCCGGTATCGAGTGGCGGAAGGGATCAGCACAGGCCAAAAAGGTCATTAGCTGGCTTAACAAGGAAATGGGAACATCTATTCGCGCCGATTCCGGAATCGGCATCAAGCCGATCTCGGTAACGGGAACCAAACGGCTGGTCCGCAAGGCAATTCAGTACGCTATTGCCAAGGGGAGAAGCTCCGTCACTCTGGTGCACAAGGGGAACATCATGAAGTTCACCGAAGGGGCTTTCCGCGACTGGGGGTACGAGTTGGCAACAAAAGAGTTCAGGAACAAAGTCGTTACAGAGGCGGAACTCTGGGACAAGCATAAGGGCAAAATGCCCAAAGGCAAGATTCTGATCAAAGATCGCATAGCAGATTCGATATTCCAACAGGTCCTCTTGCGTCCGGACGAATACGAAGTGCTGGCCACTCCCAACCTAAATGGGGATTACCTGTCCGATGCCTGCGCCGCGCAAGTGGGTGGTCTCGGTATGGCGCCGGGCGCGAATATTGGCGACTACATAGGTTTATTTGAGGCAACGCATGGCACGGCGCCGAAGTATGCCGACAAGGATGTAATCAACCCCGGATCATTGATACTGTCGGCGGTAATGATGCTGGACTATCTTGGATGGGAAAAGGCGGGCAAGATGATTGCCGCCGCAATTCAAAAGACGATCGACAAGAAGACAGTCACCTACGACCTTCATCGCCAGATGAAAGGGGCGAAGAAGGTAGGCACTTCGGAGTTTGCCACGCAGATCATCAGGAATATGCGATGATCTGCAGGGTGACGCAGGGTACACAGGCGGACCGCCTCTGTCTTGCTACTTGACATCTCAGATACTCTTAAGGGGCAGACGAGACGTCTGCCGCCCACAATATGACGGATAGGTTGGAAGCCATGTGGTCCCGACATTCGAATCGTCAGGAGCACAGGGCTCCTGACCTACCGGATGATGATTGAGATCGGGTAGCCAGATTTTCGCGTCTGCCTCGACCGAGCGACAACGACATACCGTGTCATCCGACAACGCCAAGGTCGCGCACAACATGGCAGAAATGGCAGCGAGAGAAGAGGTGTTCAACATGCCCATAAACCAACGAAAAAACTGTTGGGGATGATTCAAATTCTGCTATATTGGGGCCGATTTGTAAGGAGGAACTGATGCTAACACCGTCCGATTTCCGTAAGGGCCTGCGAATACTGGTAGACAACCAGCCATATTATGTCGTTGAGTACAACCATTTCAAGATGGGCAGGGGCAAGGCCAACGTCCGCACCAAGCTCAAGCACATAAAGACAGGCGCTGTGGTCGAAAAAGTATTTTCATCAAACGATTCGTTCAAGCCGCCTGATATGGAATCAAAAAAAATGCAGTACATGTACGAAAACTCCGGTGAATTTGCGTTTATGGATTCGGCGACGTTTGATCAGATCAGTGTGCCTGTCGAGAATCTTGGCGATGCCAAGTGGTATTTGATCGAGAACAGCGATTACAAAGTGCTGTTTCTCGACAACGAAGCGATATCGGTCGATTTGCCGGCATCAGTGGTATTGAGCGTTATAGAGTCCGAGCCAGCTGCGCGCGGAGACACAGTGTCCAACATCACCAAGCCGGCCAAGTTGGAAACCGGCTTGATGGTTAAAGTACCTCCGTTTGTCAAGGAGGGAGATCGTGTCAAAGTTGATACGCGGACGGGTCAATACATAGAACGCGCCAACTAGTCGATGGTGGCCGATCTGCACACTATCGGAGTCGACGAGTCAGGCAAGGGGGATTTTTTCGGGCCGCTGGTAGTAGCTGCCTTCCTTTGTCCTGATTCGGAAATCAATTGTCTAAGAGCAAAGGCTGTGCGCGACGGGAAGAACATTGCCAACAACCCGTTGCTCGAATTGGACGACTGGCTGCGAAGCAAGTATCCTTACGCGCTTGTTGTCTACAGTCCCAAAGATTACAACGAGCAATACGCGAAGATAAAGAACCTGAACAAGCTGTTGGCTGCCGGACACGCCGAGGCGATTGACCGTGTGCTGAAAAACATGACGGCTGATCTGGCTATCTCGGACAAGTTTGGAAAATCCGTGCTGATAGAGCAAGAGCTTCGAAAGCGAAAGCAAACCGTACGGCTTGAACAATTGGTACGGGGAGAGCAAATAGCTCAGGTTGCTGCAGCATCGATTTTGGCTCGCGCCGAATTCCTCCGCCAAATGAAGAAGCTGTCGACCGAGTTTGCGCTGGAGCTGCCGAGGGGCGCGGCTGCACATGTCGACAAGGCCGGGCGGCAATTTGTAAGGCTGCACGGAGCGGAACGCCTGTCAGAGGTGGCCAAGCTGCATTTCAAGAACTACCATCGGGTGGTGAATCCTCGTCTTTCTGTATAGGAAATCCCGATCACCGCTGTTCAAAAAGAATAGCGGCTCTGCCGTCGCCAGCAAAGCCGCTAAAGGAAGGGGAGACGAGTGCTTGATGGTTATATCTGGCCGTAATCGATGAGGACGCCCACTGTTTCGCCGTCAGGGAAGCTTGACTCGGTCGCGCCAATCACATACCGAACGAGCCCGATGCCTGCAACATACCAGTAATGGTTAGTTTGGCCGGATACACCAGCGTTGCTTATGCGTACGGATTTTCCGTAGAACGCTCCGGTTTCCAGTTGCAAACTACCGATTTCAGCTACAGTCAGATCGTTGGAACCGAGGGTCGGAAAGCTCTTGTACGCGCCGAATCCGTCATCTGTGCTGTCGCTCTCGCCCTTGTCCAGAATCCCGGTGATTATGTCGGTAAAGCCGTTGTCTATGGTATTGCCATTGTCTGCCGAATAGCGCGTCCATGACGCCCCGATCTTAAGCGGCAATTGGAGAATGCGTTCCGGAATGCTGTGCACCGTTTCATAATGTAAAATGACGCTGTCGGATGCTTGAAAAAAGGTAGTATCTGATGATCCGTCAGCACGGTGTCTGAACCAGCGAATTGCCGGGCCGTTTACGAAAGGTACAGACGTGCCCACTTCGAAGCGAACCTGTTCGCTGGTGCCGTCGCTATGATCCACCTGATAGACTGATGAATACCCGGGTTCTAACGGATAATACAGGCCGACAGATTCGGCGTCGCCTGTAGCCGCTTTGAGCGAAGAGGGGCGGTCCTGATTGCAACCGACTGTGATCGCGCCGACAACCGCGAGTGCCAGCAGAGATACTAGTAGTATCCATTTTGTTTTCATCATGACGTTCTCCCCGTATTTTTGGCCCTTGACTGTTTCTGCAATATGTGGATTGCAAAGCAGATGCCATAACAGATACTCGTCTATAAGTAATCATACAATAAGCGTTTATGTGGGCGCGGATAAAGTGTCACTTCGTGGCAGGTGTGTCCAGCCAGTGATGGTAAGCGACAACAGGGAGGGGTGAAGTCCCCCCACAGGGACGGCCGTTAACCAAAACCCTGGCTCTGCCGATAATTATGTATTGATAACGGGTTAGCTGACCGGGAGGAATCATGATAACTGAATTGTCAGAGATACTGCTTTGCTTGTTCTTCCTTGCCGGTCTGGCTCTGGTTTCCCGCCTTAGGCCGTGGGCTTGCGAGATTTCCACCAAGTCGTACCGGTTGTTTTCGGGAGGGGTAAGCGTTTTATCGTTGTCCGCTCTGTTGGGATTTTATTCCGGGTCTGGACTCCTAGCAAGCATTCCCATGTTGATGGACCCATTGTTTGCTCGCCTGATCGTATGGGCGGGCATGATAACCGGTATGATCTTGTTGATCAATGGAGTAACGATGTGGGCGCCGCTGGTGAGGCGAGCACGACCGGCTATAGAATTGTCCCGATCACCGCATAGACTCATCGAGATGACTGAACAGCTAATTCGCGCGGATGCCAGGATTCCCGTTGTGCTCACAAGAACCTTACAGAACATGGTCGACGAGTTAGAGGTCTCGATGGGCGTCGTCTATACGTACTCACACAGGCGCAAGCAACTGGAACTTGTGGGTACCGGATTCTCCTCCGAAGATTGTCGAGTGCCCATGCGGGAAATGACATTTGACAAAGAAGTCCTACGGCAATTCGCTGAACGTCCTGATCGGAATGTACCTCATCTGATCATGCGTTTGCCTTCGGGAGTGAGTCAGCGGCCAACGATATCGCTGCCAATCCTAGTCGGCGACAGTCTGGCGGGTGTGATTTTTTTGTGGGGAGAAGCTGATGCTCTTGTAACGGCTCAGGATAGGACGGATCTGCAGCTTGCCGTGGAAATCATTGAGCGCCAGATTCACTCAGATTACAGGCGAATAGAAACTGGCATACATAGAGAAGTTACAGAGCTCCAACGGCTGGTAATGAATGATCTTGATGGAACTGACATCGAGCAGAGCGTAGTA
>JBHHVC010000060.1:0-13133 GCA_046754125.1 Candidatus Zixiibacteriota bacterium | reverse complement strand
GGTAGCGGATCCCGATGCCGGCTACTATCATTTTCGCACTGTGTGGGGACAGCTTCGCTATGATTCTGCCTCAATCGCTGCGACAGATTGGACCGGTTCGCTTTCGATCTCTCGAGGGGCAATTATTGTTCGACGCCTGATCCATTTTGAGATCTTAGGCCAGGACTATATCGTCCCGCGCACCAGCCGCGACCTTGTGGAATGGGTGTCGCAAACCACAGTGCATAACGACGGCCTTGCTGTAGACCTCTTTATTCCGCCGGTGCCGCCAATTATCGATTCTACCGTAACATGGGTTGTTGACTCATTGGGAGACAGCACTCAGATCATAGCTGTCGATACAACTATTATAGCATCTGATCCAGTAACGCTGACTTTCACCACAGGTCCCTACAGCCGGACCTTTGGCCTCGACGAGTTGGTGGCCCTCGACACAGTGGTCGAACTCGCTGATGGCAATGCAGTTGCATTCGACGCCTTCCGCCTAGATCGTATGCCTTGCCCGCGCGGATTCCTGGCCGGCAGATGGGGATACAACGAAGACGGCAACGGTCGCTTCAAGGGTGTCTGGATGTCCAAACGAGGCGAAATAACCGGTTATCTCAGGGGCCATTTTGGGACGAACGACCGGGGTGAAGATGTCTTCTTCGGCAAATGGGTCGAGCGTTCAGGCCGCTTCGCTGGATTTGTCCGCGGCGAATGGAATTCGCATCCCGATCCTCGCTCAGTTGACAACGCCGAGGAGCGTGCCGGAGGCTGGTTCCGGGGAGCCATCTTCAATGCCGACCGCATGCCGATAGGCGTAATGCACGGCAGATTCCGCTCGGCCGACGATGACGACAAGGGTTTCTTCCAGGGTCGCTGGAAGCTGCGCTGTGACGAGACAGAGCCTCCGGGAATAGACGGTGACGAAGGTTTCTAAGACTGCGACCTACACTTGGGCGCCGGGTCGGCCCGCGACCCTGCCCGGCCTCAAAAAAACCGGCCATCCTGTGCGATGGCCGGTTGCTTTTTTTTCAAAAATCACTATATTGACATGAGAATTGTATGTAGGTGAGCCGTGATTTTTTCGTAATTATGAACTATTACGGGTTTGTCCCTGTTATTGTGAATAGATAGACCCACACGAACCCCCCTCTGTCTCTTACAGAGACAGCCCTGTGCTGGGCAGGATTATTGCTAATCCTGCCCTATTTTTTTCTCGTAGTGCCCTCTTTCAGCCCAAGCGTAGCCTCAAGTGCCCTTGTAACCGAGTCGATGCGGTAGGCATCGTCTGGGCCGGGGGTCAAAGTACGATATAGCTCAAGTGCTTGTCGCTTCTTGCGTTCGCTCTTTTGAGAGGCTAGGGAGTTAGCAAGATTTAGTATGTAGAACTCAGATGAAGTGTCTTTTTCGTGCAAGGAACGAAAAATCCTCTCCGACATCTGGTAATCGTTCTTGTAGGCGTAATACAGCCCCCTGTTGGCAACAAACTCCTCGCTTTCGCCGAATAGCTTTATTGCACTGTCGCAAATTCTTATGGCCAGATCGAGAGAATCGATGACCATTGCGGCGTTGGCCCACCGGATGAAGTTACCTGGCCTCTCCGGTTCATATTCGACAAGATTGTGAGCAAAACGGTAGGCCAGCCCACCGTTACCATTTCTGGCATGCAAATCGACCAGACGAACATACCAGTTTTCAATTGGGTCGCCGGTTGCTATCAGTACGTTAACGGCTCGGATTGCGGCCTGCCAGTCTTTGAATGCGACTGCCGCATCATAGATTTGCAGATTTGTCTCTCGATCATTTGGAAACAACAGGTTGGCTCGCTGGTAATAGAACAGAGCCGAGTCGAGCAGGAAATCCCGGTGGTATGCGTAGCCAAGATAATAGAGTATATCCCTGTCGGTCGGGCGTTTGGCCACAGCCTTTGCAAAGTACTCGCGAGCCAGTGAATACTCCTGTTGTGTAATTGCCTGTTTGCCGGCATCTACCAACTCTTCCACCGACTTTGGTTCGCTGCCACATCCCGTCACAAGCATGACGAGTATGATCAGGGCAGCAGACTTCATTCTATTCATTCGGTATAGCGGCATCCAGCAACACAATACCAAAATACACGGCGTTATTCAAGCGGCCAGCACGCTGGAATAACAGAGCGACGGGAAAGCCGGATAAGAATGCGCGCCTCGCGACATTACCTGTACGTGTTTTTCGTGGCCACATGCCGGCGTGAGTTGTAAATTCCAGGATGCATCGATCAATCGACGAAACAGCCATCCAGGTGCTTGCTCTTTGCCGGCTGGGAAAAGTCAATTCGCGATTTTTTGACAGACTAGTTCGACAATTCACCAATATCGAAGATATTCTTTGGGCAGATATCGATACGTTACAATCGATTAGCGAGATCGATGCCGAGCAGGCTCTACAGATCGCCTCGGTTCGAGATCGGTTAGACGAAGCGAGAGCCACCTACCTGAGCCTAATCGAACGCGATATCGAAGTCATATCAAGGATGGATGAGCGGTACCCCAGTCGATTAATAGAAATTCACAATCCGCCGCCGCTGCTTTTCCTTCGTGGAAAGCTGCCCGCACCGGACCCCAAACTGGCGGCCGTCGTCGGGACGCACCGGGCCAGCGAGCGCGGAATCGAGACCACTGCCACTCTGGTCCGAAGACTAATCGCGGAGAATGTGCAGGTTTTGTCGGAACTGACCGGTGGGATTGCCGCCACAGCACACCTGACAACGCGAACCGGTGGAGGAGAATCGTATGCTGTGCTGAGCTGCGGCTTCGACAGGATCGACCAGACTGAAGGAACGCCGCTGGCCATTGACATTGCCTCCAACGGTGGACTCATAAGTGAATATGCACCCGAGCTGGATGCGACAGAAAACAGCTACAGCGAAGCTAATCGCATTATTGCCGGTATGGCCCAGGCGGTGATAATAACCGAAGTATACCAAGACTCTGTAGAAGTATTCGACATGATGGAGTGCTGCGAACAACTCGGCAAATTGGCTTTCCTGATACTGGATGAACATGAGGAGATAGCGACGGACGATCAAAGTCTTGCTCACGCAATCAAGTGTGGTGTGATTCCGATTGTCGGGCATGTCGGGATTAACAATATGATCAAGGCAATAGTCTGATGTTACCGGATGACGATCTCTACTATACAATCAATAAACAAGCGCAGGCTGAAACAAAAGTTAAGGGATCGCGCTTCATAGCTCGGGCTTTCCTGGTTGCTAATCATGATGAAACTCAAGCCAGATTGACTGAAATCCGCAAGCAGGAGCATTCGGCAACTCACAATTGCTTTGCATGGCGGCTGGGATTGGGTGAAAACATTACGTTCAAGTATTCCGACGACGGTGAACCGAGCGGCACAGCCGGCAAACCAATCTACGATCTGGTTGAAGGAAACAAACTGACAAACATACTCGTGGTGGTAACCCGCTATTTCGGCGGCACCAAGCTGGGGACGGGCGGCCTCGTTCGTGCATATAGTGATGCTACACGGCAGGCGCTCCATGCTGCCGGTCGCAGGGAGAACTTTGTCATGACGCGCTTGAATATCGAGATTGAGTTTTCGTTCTACGATCAGCTTGTCAAACTAATCAATCGCCATAAGGCATCAATTGTTGAAAGCCTGTTCAGCGACCGAGTGAAGCTGTCCGTCGACATTCGCAAAAGCAAATCGAAGCAGATACGTTCAGCCATAGTTGAGCTAACCGGCAACAGGGTAGAGATTGAAACAATCAGCTAAACAGGGCCCGGATATCGACTGCCTTGGTTTGGGCATTATACCAGTCGATTTTCTGTACACCGTTGAGAAATATCCCGATGTGGAACAGAAGGTCGATGCGATCGATTTCCGAATGCAGGGCGGGGGACCGGTTGGGACGGCTATGATCGGTCTGGCCCGACTCGGTCGAAAGACCGCGATGATTGCTGCGGTCGGCGATGACCTTATGGGAAGGCTCTCGATAGACGAGCTTAGGGCAGCAAAAGTGTCTCATCGATTCATGATAACAAAGAAGCGGCCGTCAGCCTGCGCCAGCGGATTCATCGAAGCCAACAGCGGTCGCAGGACAATGGTACTGTCACGATCAATAACTGTGCGTCCGTCGGACCTGACACTGGTGAGCTATCCCATACCGGCTGTCGTTCACCTCGATGGGCGCGATATGCCCGCGACGATGAAAATGGCCCGTTGGGCACGGCGAGTTGGGGCAATCGTGTCATTTGACATTGGATCAATTCGTAACGATGTCACCGACGTTTTACCTTTGGTCGATCATCTCGTTGTCGCGGACGCTTACGCCTTTCCCTACACGGGTCGCAAGACAGCTCGACAGGCCATCGAGTCGCTTGCTCAAATATGCCCGGGCAGTATCGTTATCACCGAGGGGATCAAAGGCTCGACCGGATGGGAAAAAGGGACCCTTGTGCATCAAAAGGCGTACTGTGTAGATACTGTCGACACAACCGGCGCGGGAGATGCATTCCACGCCGGGTATTTATTTGGCCTTCTCAACCGTTGCGAAATGTGCGAACGGCTGCGACTTGGCGCGGGAGTGGCCGCCCTGAACTGTACCCGGCTTGGCGCTCGCAGCGGCTTGCCCACTCGGCGACAATTGTCACGATTTCTAAATGACTCATTGGTGACGTATGATTGACTTCCTGGGCAATCTGGATCAGATTCTATTTTCCTTCATCAATTCCTCGATGGCCAACCCGGTGACCGATTTTCTGATGCCGATAATCACATCGGATGATCTGCTGCGCATCGCCTATGGTGTCGCCATGCTGGCACTTCTCGTTAGAGGCAATCGTCGGCTGCGATGGCTTGTTCTTTTCTCTGCGCTGACCCTGCTGCTGACCGATCAACTCTCGGCACACCTGCTGAAGCCGCTCATCGCCCGTATTCGTCCTTGCCATACCATTGCAGATATTCACTTACTCGTCGGATGCGGATCGGGTTACTCGATGCCAAGTGCCCATGCGGCCAATGCCTTCGGGCAGGCAGCGCTATTCGGTATCGCTAACAAAAGAACACTAAAGTACTTGCTTAGTGTTGCCGCGCTGATTTCACTCAGCCGCATCTTTGTCGGCGTGCATTACCCCTTTGATATCGTAGCAGGAGCAGCGATAGGGGTTTTTGTTGGAGTCATAACATATTGCCTCTTCTGTCAGGTCGATAAAAAATGGAGAATATGTGGGATACGAAATAGTCATCACACAAGGTGACATTACAAAGGCCGATACGCAGGCGATAGTCAACGCTGCCAACAACCAATTCTGGATGGGTGCGGGAGTGGCAGGCGCCATCAAGGCGGCCGGGGGCGATGTGATAGAAGAAGAAGCAATGAACAAGGGACCGGTGATGCCGGGAGAGGCGGTCTACACCGGCGCAGGGAAGCTGCCGCTTAAGTACGTCATCCATGCCGCTGTTATGGGCCAGGATGGCCGTACCAGCGACAGGTTGATTCGGCATGCAACAATCGCATCATTGAATATCGCGGAAAAACTCAAGATCGATTCGCTGGCCTTTCCGGCATTCGGAACCGGGGTGGGAGGGTTTCCCATGAAAGCATGTGCGCACGTTATGGTATCAGCAGTCGACAATTACCGTGCAATGGCCCGGCATCTGCAGCAGGTACAGTTCATCCTGTTCGACAGCTATGGCTACACTCTTTTCAAAGAGAAGCTTGCGACCCGATTACGATAGGGCCTGTTAAAAACCCCATCCATACAACTCCCTGAGTCGGAAGACCATACGCGCCAATCCAAGCAGCATCAGGTAGCCCACTCAGAGTGAAGCCAGAGGCGGAACGCCGGGTGGGGACACCTGTGTTACAGGTCGATGCTTCCGAAGTTTTCGCCGCGTACACCGATTGTCGTGACCTTAATGGGTGTGGACACTCCCGCCTGTTCGCACGCCACCCGCGCTGCATGGGCCAGGCCGCCACAACAGGGAACTTCCATCAGGAGTACTTCCACTGATTTCAGGTCGTTCTGTTTGAATATCTCGGCTAGTTTGTCGATATACGATTGCAGATCATCCAGCTTGGGACAGCCGACAACGATCGAACGCCCTTTGAGGAAATCCTTGTGGTAATCGTTGTAGGCAAAGGGAACGCAATCCGCCACAAGCGACAAGTGCGCTTTCTTGAAATACGGCGCAGTCGGCGGCACCAGCGTCAATTGAACCGGCCACTGAGCCAGCTCTGACTGGCGCGTGGTCGATCCACCAGCTTCCCCGTCAGTTGAATCTGCCAGCGGCGCGGACTGCTGCATTTTCGATCCGGGACAGCCGCCATTTGGCTTTTTGTTGTCAAACATACCTTCTCCATGAAGCCGTGACTATCAAGGTGTAACAAACCATTTGCGACCCATATTATCTGGCCACGCTATAATGTACATCAGGTCCTTAACTTAAGTCAAGGAAACTCTGGCTAGTCTAGCTGGCGAGATATTCTTGCAGAGACCCGGACAAGAGTCTGCCGATCGGTCATCCCCCGCCCAGTTGCTTAAGGCGCTGAGGATCGAGGACGGTGATCTCCGGGCCATCGACGGCGATCACATTATCCCGGGCCAAACGGGCAAGTGAGCGAGAGAGAGTTTCAGGAATAGTTCCCAACTGAGAGGCTAGCACTGTTTTTTTTTCAGTCAACTCAAAGCAAGGCTGACCGTGCGGCGGACGTCCCTCGTCACTTTGTATCTGATCGGCAAGATAGTGGGCCAGCCTGGTGGTAACGTCAGTCAGAGAAAGTCCTTCAACCAGTTCGGTGAGTTTGCGCAGCAAGTGGGAGAGGTGGCCAATCATCGACATGGCTAGGTGCGGGTCCTGCCTGATCAACCCGACAAATCTCTCGCGGCTAAAAGCAAGAATACTGGAATCTTCCAGCGCCTGTGCAGTGGCCGGGTATTTTTTATCGTCAAATAAAGCAGCCTCCGCAAACGTCTGACCCGGTCCAACGACGCGAAGTATCTGTTCCTTGCCGTCCTGCGACAGTTTGAATATCTTTATTTTGCCGCCCCCGACTAAGAACAGAGCCGATGCCACATCCCCCTCGCTGAACAAGATTTCCTGTCGCCGCACCGATCTGGCCACTGCCATATCAGCAACCACGCGCAGGAACTGATCATCCAAACCGGAGAAAAGTTGCGATCCGGCAAGAATGTGTCGCTTCGATTCTTCCATAACCTTCAGGCGCTCGATTCGATTGTCACCAAACGATAGCGCCAAAAGATATTACTGCTGGGCACGGTTGAAAAGCGATTGTTTAAGAGGGAGAAAAACTGATCCCGGCAGTTAGCTGATCAGGTCATTGAGCAGCTTTTCGATATCCGACATCATAAAGGGCTTGGCTAGAAAGCCGTCGGGACGAACAAATTCGTTACCGTTTTCAATTTCATCGAGTGAGTAGCCGGAGATAAGCACAACCGGCATTTTGGGATCGCGACGTTTGACTTTTTCGAGCAACTCCAGTCCGGTCATTGTCGGCATCCGCATGTCGGTAATGACCATCGAAATGTCGTGTTTTTCCAATTCACTCAGCGCCTGCTCACCATCGGAGGCTCTCACCGGCTTGTAATCAAATACTTCAAGCATCTCGCACAAAAGTGAGGACATGTTTGGATTATCATCGACTATTAGTATGGACTTCATTGTTGCCTACTCCCTTTGTCCTGTTTATCGGCAGCAGACAGCGATATGATTACTCGTCAGACTCAGTTGTTTTTCTACGAGTGGATGCAGCTATCATAGCTGCCCTCAAAGCGGCAATCCCTATCAGGTTATGAGCAGAAATGGCCAACGATCTCAGGCCGTTTTCGGATGGCACCACGAAGTCGGGCGCAATATCTATCTTATTGTATACCAACAGATAAGGCACGCTGTCCGCCCCGATATCGGACAGAACTTCACGAGTTTTGCTTATTCGTTTCTCGCTCTCGGGTTCGGAACAGTCGACCACGTGCACCAGCAGGTCGGCAAGCTTGACCTCTTCCAAGGTTGATTTGAACGATTCCACAAGCTGGTGAGGCAGCTTCTTGATAAACCCGACCGTATCGGAAAATATTACTCGGCAGGGATACCCGGACGACATGACACGGGTTGTAGAATCCAAAGTGGTGAAAAGCATATCGGCAGTCCGAACGTCGGCATTTGTAAGCAGATTGAACAGAGTGGACTTTCCCGCGTTTGTGTAGCCGACTAAAGCAACTTTGAACAGGTCCTGACGCCGCTTGCGCTGGGTAGCGCGTTGCTTTGCAAGACGAGAGAGTTTCTGCTTGAGCCGAGAGATTTTATTTCTAACTGCCCGACGGTCGATCTCAAGCTGTGTTTCTCCCGGACCTTTGGCGCCTATCCCGCCGTACTGGCGGGAGAAGTGGACCCAGGCACCCGTCAGCCGAGGCAACATGTATTCAAGCTGGGCAAGCTCAACCTGCAAACGTGAGGCGGCAGTTCGCGCACGAGAGGCAAAGATATCGAGAATCAGGATCGGCCGATCGATTACCTTGGTGTCGAGAGCCTTTTCCAAATTCCGCTGCTGGGCCGGAGATAACTGATCGTCGAAAACGACGCAGTTTGCGTCACTGTCGGCTATTTGCGATTTGAGGTCCTGAACAAACCCTTTTCCCACAAACAGCGCTGGGTCGGGCCGTTGACGTACTTGCACCTTGCGCCCAACTACCTTCCCGTTAGCCGAACTGGTAAGCCTTGCCAGTTCGTCGAGCGATGCCTCAACTCTGTCCCGTTCCCTCGAAGAGGGAGCCACTGCCACAAGGATTGCCTTTTCCCGCTCCGTTTTTCCGTAATCGTTCGGCATGTACAGCAATATATGCGGTCGAAACGACTAATTGCCATGTTTTTGTAACTTTCTATCCTGCGTCTGTGGGCTCAACTTACTAGCAGAGGAAAACTTGCGGCCAACCCTGCCGATACTACAACCATGCCAGGACTAACACGCAGAGTTACCACCGAGGGACACCTGATCGACTCTGGTCTGATGCGCCGGATATTTGATACTATCATAGCCGACGGCGGTAGCTTCGACGTAACCGATTTCGCCATCGGTCGCAACAATGACCAATTCTCCAATGCTTCCCTGACGGTCAGTACCGGCGACGCAACGACGATGAACACAATCCTGCTGAAACTGTCAACGCTCGGTTGCCGTATCGATGCCGATGAAGAGGCCGTTTTGGTTGCATCCCCAGCCGACGGCGTCGCTCCCCCTGATTTCTACAGCACGACCAATCATGCAACCAAGATTCGTGTCAAGGGACGTTGGCTGCAGGCCGGAAATCTGCGCATGGACGGCGTTCTGGTCGTAGCAGAAGGACTGGCAAACGTAAAGAAGTTTCGTGACCTCAAGAAAGGCGACATGGTTGTCTGCGGCTTGTCGGGGATCAAGGTTCAGCCTGAATATGTCGAGCGCGACCGCGCCGACTTCTCCTTTATGTCCGGTGATGTATCGACCGAACGAAAAGTGCGGCTGGCCGTTGATCGCGTGGCCGATATCATCAGAAACAAAGACAAGCGAGTTATCTGTGTTGCCGGCCCGGTGGTTGTGCACACCGGTGGAGCGGAAGACCTCGCACGATTAATAGAGCATGACTACATTCATGGCTTTCTTGGCGGCAACGCCGTTGCCGTCCATGACATCGAATCACATCTGTACGGTACTTCTTTGGGTATAGATCTTTCGACCGGGAAGCCGGTCGAGATGGGTCATCGCAATCACCTGCGAGCGATCAACGAAGTTCGCCGCGCCGGCAACATTGCTGCGCTGGTTGAGGAAGGAGTGTTGACAGCGGGGTTGATGCACTCGGTTGTGCGCTCCGCTATTCCTTTTTCGCTGGCCGGATCACTGCGCGACGATGGACCACTGCCGGACACCATTACCGATATGAATGCCGCGCAGGAAGATCACTTTCGTATTCTCAAAGGCGCCGATGTTGTTCTAATGCTATCATCGATGCTGCACTCGATAGCGGTCGGCAACATGATACCGGGTCGGGTGCTGACAATCTGTATCGATATCAACCCGGCTGTTGTTACCAAACTCAAGGATCGTGGCTCAATGCAAACGATCGGCGTTGTCACCGATGTAGGACTCTTTCTGCAGTTACTGGCAACGAAGCTACTGGACAAGACTGTGAGGTCGGCGTCCCAGTGAAACGCCAACTCTCCAGCGACAATACGGCCCCTACGAAAACTAGTTCTTGACGTATCCTGATCCATTTGACTGATTGCATACATGATCAAACGCTATTGCACGTTGCTTCTTGGCTTGCCGTTTGTTCTCTCTTGTGGAACCAGATTAGTCGCCCAGGATTTATGGACACCGATCGGACCTGAAGGCGGGTGGGTCGACTGCATAGTGTTCCATCCGGCGAATCCAGATACTATGTACACGGGTGGAGACTTCTTCGGAGGCTTGTACCGCAGCGTCGATGGCGGTGAGACCTGGAGCCGCGTCGAGAGTTTCGGTTATGAGAATGTCTGGACCATCCTTATCGATCCCTCGCCACCCTACGCGATCTATGTTGGAAACATGTTCGAAGACAGCCTCGGCATTCGCAAGTCAAACGATGGCGGTAATTCCTGGACAACTATCTTAAAGTACCCCGATGTAGCGTCTATTGCCTTTGACCCAACTAATTCAGCCACAATATATGCTGCTGGCGGATTCTGGGAAAACTATCAGGAATACGTTCACGGTGCCGGTGTTTGGAAAAGTTACGACGGTGGAAACAGTTGGTCCGACATTGGCGCAGGCGTGATTGATACACTAAATGTCCAGTCTGTCGTTGTCTTCCCATCAAATCCTCAGGCTGTTCTTGTCGGCACATATCACTTTCCGATTCCCGGCCCCAAGGGTCTGTACGCAAGTCTTGACGGCGGCCTGACCTGGTCCCCGGCGGGGCTACAGGACAAGGACGTATGGAAACTTGCCATTGCACCTACGGCGGACAGCATCGTATTTGCCGCTTGCTGGGACAGTCTGTATCGAAGTCTCGATTATGGCGCAACGTGGTCGGCTATGAGCATCAATGCGACGTTCTTCTTCGATGTTCGGTTTGCTCCTTCAGATAACAATATTGTTTACGCGTCTGCTATTCCCGAAGGCATATTCCGAAGTGCGGATGGTGGCGAGACATGGACGGAAGTCAACAATGGACTGCCAGCCACTCGTGTCTGGGTAGTAGCTATCCATCCTACCGATCCCAATACCGTCTTCTCTGGCCAGCAAGGGCGCGGCATTTGGAAATCAACTGACGGGGGAAATAGCTGGCGTGATGTGAACCGAGGTTTTCGCTGTACCTATCCCTTTGACATCGTTGTAGGTGCCAACTCGCGACTTCTTGCCGTGTTCTATGAAGAACTTGGCAACCACGCTGCCGGTGTGAGAGTGTGGGATAGCCTGAGCGGGTGGTCTGATCTCGGTATGACTGGTGAACAACCGATTAAGACGGTAGCGATTGATCCATCGTCTTCGGCTGTTCTCTATATCAGCGAGCTGTTGGAACTACTGACTCCGCTGCAACATTATCGCAGCGATGATACGGGAAATTCGTGGACACCTATCGGCGCAGGATTGCCGCCGGATGTCTACCTGGAAGAAATACTGGTTCATCCTGATTCGCCTTCCGTTGTGTACGGAGCTACGTCGTATGAATATGGATACACCGGCGGACGAGGATTGTACAAGAGTTATGACTTTGGTCAGAATTGGCAGTTTCTCGGCCTCGACTCGATGCTGATCACCTGTTTGATGTTTCATCCCGACTCATCCGCCGTTTTGTTTGCTGCATCGCTGAACACAGTATACAAATCATCTGACGGTGGCATGTCGTGGGATTCTCTCGGCATTAGTAGCATACCGATACTCAGTCTGGCCGTTGATCACTCAAATCCGAAGCGGTTGTACGCCGGTTCCTTTGGTGCCGGCATCTTGAGAAGCAGCGACGGCGGTATCTCATGGCAACAAACAGGGCTGGAAGCGATGCCGCCGGTAATTAGCATTGTCATTGATCCGGACTTCCCGAATATACTGTATGCGGGCGGTTCAGATGTTTTTGCACCCGGGCTTGGCATTTACCGAAGTATCGACGGTGGCGATAGCTGGCAGGAGTTCACAACCGGACTCGTCAATCGAGAGATTGTTAAGCTTGCGGTCGACCCGTCTACAAGAAGCATATATGCGGCCACCACCGGGTACGGAGTCTATCGACGACACCTTCCCACAGACGGTTGCTGCGACGGGATGAGAGGCAATGTCGACAGCAGTCCGGACGGTTCTGTAGATATCGTTGATCTCTCATTTCTAGTCGAGTTCCTTTTTGGGAACTCCAGCGCCTTTTCTCCTCTCTGCCCTGAGGAATCGGATATTGACGGAACCGGACAGACCGACATCGTCGATCTTACCAACCTTGTGGATTATCTTTTCGGCAACGCGGGAAGCCCAGCCCCGGCGCCCTGCCCCTAGCCTGACCTTTTGAATTGGGGCGCGGATGCTCCACAGCTTGCTGTGGGATCGAGCCCTGTCATTGCGTACGCGGCAATCCATCAGACGAATGTCATGCGACTTGGTGGTTGGTGTTACCGTAACACCTGCTAACAGTTCGAATGATGCCACTATGACAGAGATGATTGATGATATTTCTGATCGTCTTGGTTCATCACCTGAGGTGCTATGTGCTGATTCGGCTTATGGGAACGGACTGAATAAGTACACACAATACTGGCGAACATTTTTATGTCTGCAATAGCCGAAAAGCAGGGGTTAATCAACAAGCCCGAAAGGAGGAATCCATCCTGCATATCGCGTTCACAGGATATTTGTCTGGGGTTGCCGTCGGATCATTGTAATCCCGACGAGGCAACTATCTGCTTGACCTCCTCGGCACTGTTGGCCTGCATCAACTTTATGCGTAACTCCTTTGCGCCGGAAAAACCCGAAGAATAGGCAAGAAGATGTTTGCGCATTACCACAAACCTCTTGCGACTTCCAAAAACCTCCTCGAACAGTTCAGCGTGTTCGACCATCACGCGCAAGCGTTCTGAAAGCAGTACTTCCGCTACTTTTGTGCTGCCAAACAGCCACGGATTACCGAAGACTGCCCTTC
>JBHHVC010000059.1:0-13360 GCA_046754125.1 Candidatus Zixiibacteriota bacterium | reverse complement strand
ATCGCCGAGTGAACTGCCGTCATCGAACAGGTCAACAATTCCAAAACCGGGAACTGTAACAGAGGCCTGGCCTCCACTTTCTCCACCGTCAACTGAGAACAGAATTGTGTCCCCCTGGCTAAAGACTTTAGATAAAGGCGAGAACGATGTTGAGCTTATTTCGGCGCGCCTGTCCAGCATTATATCGTCATACAATGGCAGACCGCTGCGAGCCCCATCACTGAAAATGACGCGTGCATAAACTCGCTTGGGGCCGTCCCCGTCGGACAGGGTAAACGGGGTTTGTGTGCCGGTAAACTGCACAAACGATTCATCTAATCTCGAACTGTCCTCTGACAAGCTCAAGTGTGTGGTCGCAGTGCCGACGTGAAGTTGTACGAATACACTGCGATTGTTAGAAAACTCATCATCGTTTTCAATAGTGATCGATAGCGGAATTACGGTTCCGCTGGCCGGATTCGAACGATCCCATTCCAAGCCGTTAGTCGAAACGGCCGATACGGCGAATAGATGTACTCGGTTGAGCGGCAGCCCATCAAGTATCGCCTTTGTTGTCGTTGACGAATCGCGCAGAACAAAGGTCCCGTCCGCCTCACCCACATATATGCGGTACTTCGCAACATCAGTGGTGTCATTCACCCGCCAACTCAAACCCACCGAACGGTCGTTTATCTCAACCGTAACATCGAACGGGATTGGCCCATTTTCGGGAAGCGAGCGAACCGGGTCACGCGAATCTATGTGTCGGCCGCACCCACTGGAAAGGACCGCTATCAACGTCAACAAAACTGTCAGGAGGCGTCTGTTCATTTGTCTTTCCACCCTCCTCAGAACTTCCGCGACAAGGTCAGGCCAACTGTTCCCTGCGATACATCAGGAGCGATAGTCAACCCCTTAACAGAAAAAGTCCCTCGTTCCTCGGGAAACAGCAACAAAGCATCGAGCATATTGATTCCCCATGTAGCGATTACCGAACCAATGGCTACTCGGCGCACATTCTCGGCATCATAGGCGTCATCCTGCACTTGATCGAGTTCCACCTGCAAACGGCGAAGCTGCTCGACAGATCCGTTTACACTAACCGAATCGTACTCGGCGAGCTTCCTGTCAAATCGCCCCTTCTTGTTGTCGAATTCATCGTCAGCAACAAAATAGAACACTGCTGCGCCGGTTGCCAAGGCAGCAAGCAGCAGGCCCTTTGTTTTCTGATCGGTATACCATTGTCCCCACCCTGGGACAAAGAACGATCGGGCGGTCGCCTTAAACCGGGTCTTTGGGGCCAGCCGAAAACTGATGTCGAGGGGTGTTGCAGGATCAAGGATGATCCGTGTCCGGTATGTCTCGAAACCGTACTTTCTCAGTGTAAGCTGATAATCGCCAACGAGTAGTTGACGAAACCGCACCGGCGTTACTCCCGTTACATTCGCTTCACCTTCCAGCGTCACTTGCGCTCCAGCCGGATCGGAACTGACTTTCAGGTCGCTCTGCGCTTGTCCCTGCGCAAATAACCCAATGACCGCCGCAAGGCAGCCGAGAAGAGGCATCATCATCCGTTTTGAGGCCATACTCCCTACTCTCAGCTTAGATAGTCGGTTATCCTGTTCGCACCGGAAAGGATACGACAACCGTAGAGATAAAATCAAGCTAATAAAATAAGGGGGCTGTCTTTGCTCGGCCCCTCATAATGAGCAATCCTGAAGTGTCCTGATCAGCGGGCGCCCTTGCCGGTAAGTACAACAATCACGGTGCGAGCCAGAATCTTAAAATCAGCCCAGAGCGACCAATTGCGAATGTACTCCAGATCGAGTTGAACTTTTCTATTCACCGAAGCCAACGACGAGTCATAGCCATTGGTCACCTGGGCCAGGCCAGTCAGGCCCGGTTTCATTTCCAGTCGATCAGCATAATCATCAACTTTGGTGGTCAGTTCGGCCACGAATGCGGGCCGCTCCGGCCGAGGTCCGACAAGCGACATATCACCAACGAGCACATTTATGAATTGAGGTATCTCGTCTAGGCGTGTCATCCTCAGGAATGAGCCTATCCTGGTCACACGCGGGTCGTTTCGAGTAGCCCAGACTGGACCGCACTTTTTCTCGGCATCATTGATCATGGTACGAAATTTGATCAGAGTGAATGGTGTGCCTAGGTAGTTATTGCGCCGACGATCGCGGCCGCGCCTGTCTTCATCCACATCGGATTCCTGACAAAAACGACGCTGACTCTTTCGTCGTTGCGACCCAACTCGCAACTGAGTGTAAAACACCTGGCCGGGCGATTCCAGTTTTATCAGGATAGGTAGAATCAGCCAAAATGGAAGAGTCAGGACCAATCCCACCAAAGCTCCAACTATGTCAACACATCGTTTAGTCATTCGACCGAGTACCACTTTCAGACCACCTGATTTCGACAATGCCGCGGGCACCAGAAAAATAAATATCGCCGACAACGTAATAAACAAAACACCTTTGGCATATTCGTGGTAAAAGAAGGCCAGTTGCTCGGCCCATGTCAAGGAGCTCTCTGCGGTCTCTACAGGAAGGGCGGGAGCGTAGGATCCAGCCGCCACACCGTACGATACAGTGTCGCTGGTTACCGCTATACTGCTTTGCGATCGGATCGGGATATTGCTCGACATATTATTCTTCATGGGGAACCTCTCCCTATTAACGGCAGTCCATTTTGACAAGACGGCCAGTCAGTGTATCCAAGCCATTCAAAAACAGAAAGCATACTTCTCGGATACTTAACGGTAATGCGAGCCCAACGGGGCGTAGGTATATATTGTACATCATCAACTTTGCAACTTTTGTAATTGTCTTGGGATTAGAAGCAAAAGCACTGCCAATAGGCAAAACTCACGCACGATAGGCTTAGCTTTTTTGCGATCCGGGAACGCGGCGTATTGGCCTGATAGGCAGTGAGTTACGGGGGGGGCGATTCCCCAGCGGCTGCCCGACAGCAACCTTATTTGTGGATTCAAAGAGTAAACCTTCGAATCAGGTGCTATTGACTACACATTCAGTGCAAAAATTTGCGTATTGCGTAACCGCAGGAGAATACAACAAACCAGCCCGCAGAGGATTAGAGCGAACGGAGTTTGGGCACTGGCGAAAGACTAGCGGCCGAACTCGAAGTCGACTGAGAAGCGGTGAATATCTTGAGATGAGTACTTTTCTGCTGTCGTGTAGGCGTAGTCGACCGATATTTGCCCGATGTGAAGCCCGCCGCCAAATGTCAGTCCACTTGAGAACGGGCGCTGGTCGTCTTCTGGAAAGAATGCATACCCGGAGCGCAAATAATACCGCTCTCCGAAGTCAAACTCAAAGCCCTGCCGCAAGACTGTCGATCCGTGCGCTCGCATCTCCAGATCGATCGATGTCAAAAGGGACTTGTTCAGCGGATTGAAAGCTACTCCAACCCGGCCGACCAGAGGCAGGTTTTCATCTACATTTTCAAATGTCATCTTAGGGCCCAGGTTTGCGACTACAGCGCCCAAAGACAGTCGATCAAAGTGATAAAGCAGGCCAAAATCAGCCGCAACGCCGGCCGAATTAATATCATCAATTCTCTGATTGATGAACTTGGCCGTCAGCCCGAGGGACAACCTGTCCGTTGCCTGCACACCAATGGACAAAGCTCCGGACCAGTCATATGCGGGAATATCGCCGGTGTAGGTCCCCGAAGCATTGTATCCATCGATCTTGCCGTAGTCCAGATAAGTAAGGGAAGCTGCAATCGAAAACCGATCTGACCGATTGAGGGCGAATGCTCCTTGCTCGACAGTCACATCCTGCAACCAGGCGTAATGTCCTAACACGACCTGACCACCCTCCAAAGATGTCAGACCAGCCGGGTTCCACCATGAGGCACTCGCTCCCTGGGATACCGCAGTAAACGCTCCAGACATCCCGGCAGCCCGACTACCGCCACCGATCAGCAGGAAGTCAGCTGCAGTCCTGCCCGGATTCGGTGCTGCAACGGTGACATCCCCGAGGATAGCAAGAATGAGAATCAATAGAATCCAGATGAAGATAATTCGCCTTACCATCCGACCGCTCTTTTCATGTTACCTGTTTCAGCTTGCGAAGAAGTAATGGCAAGACGGATGCCGTTTGAGTGATCAAATAGCAAATCGACAGGGGGGTTAAGAAAAGCCCGGCCACTAACGACAACCAACTGTTCGACAATACGTTACGACTACAAGTTTGCGGCCGAATCCGATCGCGGCAAGCCACCTTGGCAAGTGCCATACTGGCGCCGGTTTGCCAACTTGTTCGAATACTGAGCGACACCTACCGACTTGCCTCCATGGCTGCTGACAACGCAAGACCTCGCAATGAGTTACTTACGAATGCCACATTCCTGAACAGTTCTCCTCGAATTGTCGGATTACAGGGCAATTCCTGTAACGTACGACGCGAGGTCAGTTCCGATAATCCCCTGCCACAGACGGGGTTTATCGCTAAAGTGTCAACAAAAAGATGTCGACCCAGCGCAATACATTTGAGCCTCCAACTCATTGTACCACTGCCTGTTAAAGAGACCCAGGCATTAACTATAACGGACTTTGCCGCTCAACTTTGAGAAGTTTTTTCTCACCCGGAATAATTAGCCTTTTTGTTGACTCCCGCTGGGAATAAGTGTAGAAAAAACGATGACGCTAGATGTTGTCACGGTCCAGACCGAACTAGCCCGAAGGCTATTGAATTCTTACGGTTCTCACTCACTGGCTTTCCAGACATTGCAGAAGGGTATCAGGCATCACTTCGTGGGCGACTGCGGCTTTCTTGCCTACGCGTCCTCAGGCTCAACGGACTTTGTTCTAAGCGACCCCGTTTGCTCCCTCTCGAATATGGAGCTGGTAATCGACAGCTTTCTCTCTGTTGCACGCAACCCGGTTTTCGTTCAGGTGCACGAAGCAACGGCCAGAGTATTGGAGAATCGACACTTTGCCTCGACGCCGTTTGGTATCGAGACCGAACTCTCACTGCCGTATGCTCTAAAGGGCGGAGCAAAAGCCGACGTCCGCAATCTGAACAACGCGGCAATCCGCGCTGGAGTTGAGGTGACCGAACTGCTTGAAAATGACCGGCGTCTCATCTTGAACAGTGGCCTTGCTGCCGGCATTAGCTCAAACGGTCGTCAGAGATTCATGCACGGCCTATCATTCCTCGCCCGACTGGCCGACCCCGATATAGATATCGACACACGTTTTTTTGGCGGCTTTTGCAACGGACAACTGGTCGGTGTCTCCGCCTTTGATCCTATGTATGACTCCGGTGCTGTAGTTGGATACGCCGAGGTTGTTCCGCTTCGTACCATCAATTCTCCTAAGGGAACACGCGTACGCGTGCTACTGGAGGCCATGCAGCAATTCGCCCGTGAAGATGTTGCTCTGGTGAATCTGGGCTTGTCTCCATTCTACCGAAGATCGACAGCCGGGTTATCCAATAGGGAGGCAGGACCGATCAGTCATCGTGACGGAATAGCCGGCAGACTTTTTGACGGTGTTTACCGATACGGATCTATTGCCTTCAATTTCGAGGGACTAGCTTTACACAAGCGCCGTTTTCGGGGATATGAGACCACCGTGTACTATGTCAGTCGGTCATCCATACCAGTACTTCAATTGGTCCGTCTCTATCGGTTGATAACTTCGGGCCGGGTCCCGTGATCGTAAGACCAGCCCGACTAGTCAGTTCGCTGGCTGCCCGACCTATCGCTTCTTCAGTCGAGAGACCATGTCGTCATACCGCTCGCGATTAAGTTCTAGCCCCTCGGATAGCGGCTGCATCGATGCTATCTGTTCCCTGGCATTTGCGATACGCTCTTGCGTTTCTGGATGAGACGAGGCCAGCTTCTCGTAGACAGAACCGGAGCGTTCCCCTCCCAACCTTGCCAGTGTTTGAAACATATCGACAGCGCCCTGCGGATTGTACCCGGCCATGACCATGTAGTGGATTCCGAAATTGTCCGCTTCCCTCTCACTGTTGCGCGAGTAGCCGGAAAACACAAGCCCCATTCCGAGACCAATCGCGGCATCGAGGGCCTTTGAAGCGTTCTCTCCACCGAAGACCAATTGATAGGCCATCGCCACACCCAACCCTGCTTGCAGTCGTTTGACACCGTGCCGGCCAACGACATGTGAAATCTCATGAGCCATAACAGCAGCCAACTCGGCTTCACTGTTCATTTCGCGCAAGAGGCCGGTGTAGAAGTAGACAAACCCGCCCGGAGCCGCAAATGCATTCACTTGGTCCGATTCTATGACCGTAAAGTGGTATTCTATGTCACGCCGATCGCAGACGCTGACAATTCTCTGTCCGACTTCTTTTAGATAGGCCTGCCACTCGGGGTCGTCGAGAGAAGTTTCTGTTCTGGCTATTTCGTTTGCCATCCCCTGCCCTATTGCTACTTCCTGGTCGGATGGGATAATTATGAACGACTGTTTGCCTCCGGGGCCGGTAGTTGCACAAGACAGAAATGTGCACAACAAGAATACAGCGGTGATACGCCGCAACAGAGGGAATCTAAGTGTATTACGAACCTGTCGCATTATTCTCTGCCAGGCAGGCGGGTTGTTTGCTAAGGGGCCACTACAGTTTAGCTTTATCAGCCAGATCGCCGATAACAGGTAGCTTGTAATTCTTGCCCTTAAGAGCGAAGAAAACACCAACGACACTCAGTGCCACTGCCGCCATTAGAATTGCTTTGAACACAAAGGCTGAAACGCCATCGATCAGAAATAGCAAAGCCAGCAATTCAATCAGGAAGAGCATCATACCCTGGCGAGCATGAAACCGCGCTTCAGGATTCTCTTTCATATTCAGAAGTGGCACAAAACACAGTACCGGGATATACGACATGATTGCCGCCATTCGACCCTCTTCGGTCTTGAAACTGTCCGTACCAGCGCCCGTTCCTTCCTGAGCGCCATCAAGATCGGGGATTTCGCCGACATGGTTGGGTTCGACATCTTGATTAAAAAACGAATCGGTCATGATTCCTCCAAATCCTGGCTACCTGACTTTAGGAAGGCCAAAATAACTCTTCGTGCAGCTTTGGTACGTCTAGAACAACAGCTTCGAACTCAGGCACGGTCTCCAGCTTCTCGCCTCCCCCGGCTACTTCAGCCATGATGCTCACCCGACCGTGCCCCTCTGCCCACAGTCCTTCCCTTTTGGCGGTGACTTCAAGAATATCGTCACACGCATACCGGATATCTCCATCTTCCCCGCTTCCGGGCACTGAACACTCAATAAGCATTTCCGGCTGCTCGGATGTTGTCAGTTTCAACGTTACCGTCAACTCTGGTGTCAATCTTAGTTCTTTTTTATTCACGAAGTCAAGACGAATGTAAACATTATGAATATCAAAACCGAACTGGATTGATCGCACGATCCGCTCGACTCTGTGCATAGCCGCTCCCTGGCGCGCGCAGTCGTAAAGACCCGCCCCTGCCCACTCGTAGAAATGGGTCACGCGGCCGTCGATTGTCGGCGAGATTCTTGCGTCCGGCACCGTAACTTGCTTCTCCGCCGCGCCACCACAAATTGGTTTTCGAAATACCGGATCGGGCTCATGCCCCATGAGTTCGTACACAGCCATCAGATGGCGACGATAGATCGTGTCGAACTCGGCATTGTGGGGACCACGATGGTCGTCGCCATACCACCAGCACCAGTCAGAACCCTCGGCGATATAGATCTGCTGCCATGCATTGGCCAGAATGTCCGGGTCGATATCAGGGTGATCCGACTGATGCTTGACCAGCCACTCGCGAGTCCGGGTCAGCAGATCCCAGGCGGCATTGTCCTCGGCGTGACCAATCCAGATGCGAAAATCATGATTTATCCAGGAACCGGCAAAGAGATGAGTTAGTGAGCGAGTCGGGATATTCTCTGCGATGTCATCAAAAAGGACAGTTTCGATTTCCTCGTCTGCGGCAAGCGATCGGTACAACTCATGAAGGAACTCTCGTCCGTCATCGGCAAAGTACTCCCAGGCGTTCTCGCCATCGAGAATGATCGATGCTACCGTCGAATCGAGCCGGTCGTGGCATGCATCACGAATCTGCTTGAGATGCGAAATGAAATCTGCGGCAGCTCGATCTGCGTCCCAATTGGAATAAACAAACCCTATTCTGTCGGAAAGCTGGTGATCACGAAAGAACAGCTTGAGTCCGTCGCCGTATGAATAGACAGAGTATTTGGAGAGTGGTCCGATCTTGTCGGATGACTTGCGAAGAGAACCGTGAAGAACCTCTTCGTCGCTGGCAATCCAGCTTATTCCATGTTCGCGACACAATCTGGCCACTTCCTCCGACACGCTCCCTTCCGAAGGCCACATTCCCTTCAGTTGCCGATCGAACAGTTCCCTGTACCGGCGACCGGATGCCTCGATCTGCCATTTGGCATCCTCCGGATGGCGGAATCTTTGACCCGGCAGGGTTGCTGATGGCTGTGACTCCAGGGCAGAGTCAGTATCGCACAGCAACGGGAGGATAGGATGGTAGTAGGGTGTGAACGATATCCCTATACGCTCTTGCCGGAGAAGGTCACGGTAGGTGTCGACTATCCGGCGCATGAGCTGAGTCTGCCATTCTAGCAGAGCAAACTTGTCCTCTTCGGAGTAGGAACGCCCTTTGGCAAAGAGCGCTCGGATTGGTTCTTCTGCCCGAAACATCGGGTCGACCCATGTGAGATTCGACCAGACCTGCAAGTCGCGTATTTCTTCCGTCGTAAACAGAGCTGGACTAACCGCAGGCGCTCCGTTCTGATCCGCCTTCTGAAGGAGACTGTGGTAACGGCTGTAAGGCTTGATCATTCGTTCAGGATTACAATGGAAAAACGTGGCAAGAATCTCGGCCTTTTGTTCGTTCGACAACGTGTCCGCCCTGATGTGTGACAGTTCCAAGTGAGGATCGCTACCTCCGCTTACGTATGAGTCGAGTTGATCTAACAGGGAGGGAACAAGATTGAACGTTACACGAGTAGTTTCATGCCGGGCAGCCATAAGCGGCATGTCCAGGTAGTCTTTGGTGGCGTGGAGGCGAACCCAGGGTAGCACCATCCGTTTTGACCCACACTCCAGGTAGTTGGGTTGGTGCATATGCCACAGAATGGCGACTTTTAGCTGTTGCGAAACTGGCACGGCCCCTGCCCCGGAAACTGACGAGTTGCCGTGCTAAAGTGGTGTGCGGCTTTTTTCGCTGAACAGTCGCTCAGCTCTGATTTCCAGGTCAGTTCCCCGAAACTTATCTTTGATAACATCCAGATGTTGCTCCGCTTGAGCCGCGTCGCCCACAAGCAGGAAATTCCGCATCGCGCCGTAGGCGTAGTCACCCAGTTGGGGACCGTCGGGGTATTCATCGCAAGCTGCCACGAACTCTTCTGCAGCCTGCTGGTAATTTCCCTGATTCTCCTCCGAAGCGGCAATGCCTGCATGGACAGCAGCGCGCTCATGCAAGTTGTCGTGGAACTTGTCCAAATAGAGCTGGTAGTAGCGAATTGCTTCCGCGTAGTTTCTGGATTCGAAATTGATCTTTCCAAGCAGGAAGGTGGCATGCTGCGCCTGTACTCCGACCGATTGTGTCTCCAAAAGTTGAGAGAGACTCAGGATAGCCAGTTGAGTGTTCCCAGAGCGATACTCAAGTAAGGCGCGAGAATACTGTTCCGAAGATTCGGCGACAGCCGCCGTGCGATTAGCAAAGTAGTATGTTGCCCCCACTGCGATCAGGATCACCACGATAATGCCAATCGCGATAAACTGCCAGTTTTCCTGGAATTGTTCGCGAGACGAAAGCATGAAGGTAGTGAACTTGTCCTCTTTTATCTGCCGTTTGGTTACCTTGACTTTGCCGTACATTAGTAGTTGCTCCCGGTAATTGCCTTTGTCATTCTTATACTATCGGCAGATGGTCGATCATCTTTGGGATTTCCGCTGCAGCCGATTGTTGCCAGCTTTGGTTCGCCAGCGAGGTCAGACAGAGCCCCTGGACACCAATCTGCGCCTTCAAATGTCCCCAGCCCATTCAGCCACGTTTCCACCCGCTCAGGCACTAAAAGAAGCCTGTGAATTCGACTGCAACATGATGGTTCCTGCTCGAATGCAGCGCAGAAATGGTCGGAACGGCCAACCTCTGGTCGAGCGTCGAATATGTGTAGGCAAAGTCGAAATGGATCTGACTCCAGTGGATACCCGTTCCAACGGAATAAGAGTAGGTCGCTGCCTTGGATTTGTTGATCAACTGTTGAATCGGAATCATCAGCAGGTGAGGGAACTGGTAGCTGAGTGTAGTGCCTCCCGTACGGGAGGAGTCTTTCTGTGGGATCGGAACAATTCCCAGCCCGGCACGAAACGGTATCGCCCCGATTCCGGTTTCGGCAACGTACTCCACACCAAGGCGCATCGAAAGTGTGTTTTGCCAGTCGGGATCAGTTTCCTCAAACTCCTCAATGTCAGTTCCGCCGGGAACCAGGGTCCGCTCCGTACGACGCTTCAAATCAGTTGTGCCAAACTGCCGGTATTCCAGATCGAGAGCCAGCACCAGGTCCTCCCTCGGCTTATAGCCAATCCCTCCTGCGATCATCAGAGGCATTTCGTACTTTCGCAAAATGTCGTCGACGAAGATCGTGTCAGTGCCATTATTCACGACAAATCCGTTAAACGACAAAAGGGTGAATTGGGAAACGTCTGTGGTCAGGTCCAAAGAGAACGGTTTTCTAATCACCAGCCCCGCATCGAGTTTCTCGCTATTGTACTTGAGGCCAATGGTGAAATTGATACCGGAAAAGGTGTTTGTGTCCAGTATCTGCGTCCCCGATTCCAGTTGTACTCTTTGCCCGTTCATCGCCGGCACCAGAAATGAATCGATGCTTGTCAAGATGAGTTCGTCACGTACTGTCTGACCGGTATAGATGTGCGCTGCAATGCCAATCGACAGCTTTCGATACATGCGCGTGCCGAAGGCGAAGCTAACGGAGTTCAGCCCGCCTTGCAGTTCACTGGTAACCGCCGTTCTCTCAAGAAGTGTGTCCGTTATTCTCGTATTGTTCACCACGTATCGGTTAATGGACGGCTGCACAAAGTTCGCAGTGATGCTCTCGAACTGGTCAAAGTTGCGTGTCCAACTGAACGAACCGACGAAATGGTGGCCTTTTATGCGTATGGGGGCCACAAAACTGAGGTGATCTATCGCGCCAAAACTTCCATTGTGACGAAATCTGTCGGAACCAGCCTGACCAGAAGAAAACGCAAACTCTCCACGGGGAACCAGCGAGCCGAAAGTACCGCTCATAGCAGGGACTTCCTGAATCCACAAACCGGCTGGATTCCAACTGCCGGCAGTTATGTCGTCCGATACGCCGATAAATGCTTTGCCCATTCCCTCGGCGCGCGCTCCGCCTCCGGCAAAGTCAAAAAGAAAGTTCTCAAATGTAGTATCGACAATCGCATCGGTATTATTCTGGCCTGATACAGTCGAAACGGTGACCAAATAAAGTGCTGTCGCCGTAATCAGCGCTCGTTTCATTCTCATTGCTCCTCTAACTCCTGTCCTGTAGACATTTCATACTATTATTTAGACGTACCAGACCGCCAAAATAATCAACGAATATATCACTGATTTCCAGCCGTGTCAAACTATTTGGCGATTTGAGTTGATTTAGCGGTCAGTCCGGTGAGGTGGCAGCGCAGCCAGCGAAACCGCCAGAAATACCCCCGGCAGGAATCGAACCTGCGACCCACGGTTTAGGAAACCGTTGCTCTATCCTACTGAGCTACGGGGGCTTGTAACTTTGTGTCGGTCGTGCCGGCACAGCCATACGCCTTATGCCGCAGGCCTAATGTATGACGCGGCGCAAATGAGGGCAAGCGATCGTTATTCGGTATCATACGAAATCAGACAACTTACATCGTAGCCTGCTAACTTATGTCCCCAGGGCAAAAAGGACAAACCGATCACGGCCGAGATCCCGGCCACTTCGCCGCCAAGCCGCTCGACCATCAGGCAGACCGCCTTGAGGGTGCCTCCGGTCGCAATCAGGTCATCGACAATAACTACTCGATCACCTTTGGTCACCGCATCTGTGTGGAGTTCCAGCGAGTCGGTCCCGTACTCTAGTTCATACTGCTCCGAGATTGTGTCATACGGCAGCTTGCCCGGTTTACGCGCTGGAGCCATTCCAATTCCGAGGCGGTCTGCCAGAGCGGCTCCAAAGATCAGCCCCCGTGCGTCAATTCCAACAATCACTGATGGCCGACGCGACACGCAGTATCGCTCCATTTCGTCCAGTGCGAGCTTGAAGCCCTTCGGATGCTGTATCAGCGTCGTGATGTCGTAGAAGTTAATCCCCTCTTTGGGAAAGTCGGGAACGCTGCGAATGTACTGTTTCAGTTCGTGCATACTGAGAATCCCTCTAAGTGAAGATTCAAGACCTTACGTCAAACCGAGCGAAAGCACCGGTGAATTGACTCCAGACAATGTCGAGACTATTTACGGACGAAGCCGGAGGGCCAACTTTGAGATCAGAAAGCAACTGCTCAATAAGCGATTGGTCCCCTTCGGCATGCACCAATACCGAGCCGTCCGGATCGTTGCGAACCCATCCAGTCAACCCCAACTGATCGGCAAGGCGAAGACAGAAATACCTATAGCCGACGCCTTGCACCATTCCCCGAATTCGGACTTCCGCAGCAACGGTTGCCACCTAGATTCCCGCCCGCGCTAGTTCCATAGCGAGTTCGGCCGCCTCCCTGGGCGTTGATGCCTGATGGACCTCGTCGCCGAATTTCCATGCAGCGACCGATATGACCGGCTTGTGTGCCAGTAGAGCAAAAGCTATTTCGGTCAGAGTGCCGTACTTGCCGGGAAGTGCCACCACCGCGTCAGCCGTTCTTACTACGATGATATTGCGCGCCTCGCCAAAACCTGTCGGAATGACGACATCGATAAACTCGTTAGCAGCAGAACTGTCGTCGCCGGGTAAAACACCAATAGTCGCTCCTCCAGCCTCTTTGGCTCCTCTGGCCGCACCTTCCATGATGCCACCAAGACCGCCGCATACTATCGTGCCACCGTTTTCAGCCACATATCTGCCAACCTCGGCGGCCTGATCCTGAAGTTTCTTTGAGCACTTACCCGCCCCCACGACAGCAATCACTGGTTTTCGACGGTCAGGCATCCCGACGTCCTTTCGACTCGTTCATATCAACATTCCATGAAGACGTCAAGCAGGTATTCCTGTTGATACTGCATGATCATTTGCAACAATGTTTTGATAATCACAATTCATAGGTCTAAACAAAATCGGGGCGACTGGATTCGAACCAGCGACCTCTTAGTCCCGAACCAAGC
>JBHHVC010000058.1:0-13461 GCA_046754125.1 Candidatus Zixiibacteriota bacterium | reverse complement strand
AGGGGCAGCGATGGCCAGGGAGATGAAAAAAGGCCTGACACTGATTGCCACTGCTCTCAAGACTATCGAGAGAGAATCCGCGGGCTGCGTTGAGCGCAGGCGCCTGCGGCTGCAAACGCGGATTGATGAGCTGGTAAAGGGCTTGCCGGTTGAACAGTCGCGACTGGAAGAAGAAATCGCCATTTATGCTGAGCGAACAGATATATCCGAAGAATGTATCAGGCTCAAGAGTCATGTACAGATGTACCGTTCGGCCCTGACCACAAAGGAATCGATCGGCAAACGGCTCAACTTTATTCTTCAAGAAATGAACAGGGAAGCGAACACTATTGCTTCCAAGTCCACAGGCACAACCATCTCTTCGTCTGTCATATCGCTGAAGGAAGAGATCGAAAAGCTGCGCGAACTTGTTCAGAATGTCGAATAGCTGACCGGGCGGGCGTTGTATATGAGAAGGCAAAGGGGGAAAACGTCTGTCGCGCCAACAAAGCCCGGCAAGATTGTTATCATTTCGTCGCCGTCCGGAGGGGGCAAAACTTCGATCTGTCGCAGCCTGCTCAGCCCCGCACGTCGCCGTCTGGGATGGACTTTTTCTGTTTCGTACACCACTCGTCGTCCCCGAAAGGGAGAACGAAATGGGAATCAATACTTCTTTGTTGACGATCAGGATTTTATGGCGCGAATCAGGGCGAAGGAGTTCGCGGAGCATTTCAAAGTGCATTTGTACCGTTACGGCACTCCGCGATCGCCAATTGACAAAGTGCTCAAACAGGGTGGGGTGATGGTCCTCGATGTTGACGTACAAGGCGCATTCCGGCTGAAAAAGCTGTTTCCCCAAGCGATTACACTCTTTATTCTACCACCTTCCGTGACGGCCCTGAAGAGACGACTTAAGCAGCGGGGCACTGAAACCCGCCAGCAGTTGCAAGTACGATTTGATAACGCTCGTAAGGAGATGAAACTGTATCGAAAGTTCGAATACGCGGTTGTGAATGAAGATTTGCGTACTGCGGTAAACCAAGTCCTATCCATTGTCGAAGGACACAGCTGCCGCACCGAAAACCTTGACGCGGAACATATTAGGAAGATAATCGGTTTAAAAGGGTGATTTTTCAAAGTCGCACACACCTCGGAGGATATTATGGATCTGTTTTCGATCGATGGAATTGAGAAACTTGGCCTGAATCGCTATGAAGCAGTGATCGTGGCCGCTCAGCACGCAAGAAACCTCAATGCGGCACGTCTCGCAGCACTCGAGCAAATGATTGAGGACCCTGAGGTTGACATCGAAGCGCGCAAGATTACTATGGTCGCATTGAAGGAAGTTCTTGATGGAAAGGTTAAGTTTCGGCGTTCGGATTCGATGTAATATACATTGCATCGCTGAACACAATGCCCAGGGAGTAATATGGCCAAGAACTTGCTTATAGTAGAGTCACCAACCAAAACCAGGACGCTCGCCGGATTTCTCGGTAAGGATTTTGATATCCTTGCCACCGTAGGCCACATTATTGATTTGCCCAAGTCAAAGATCGGTGTTGATGTGGATAACGCATTTGAGCCGCAGTATGAGGTAATCAAGGGCAAAGAGAAAATCATCACCCAGCTGCGAAAAGCGGCGAAGAACGCCAAGCATATTTACCTGGCTCCCGATCCCGATAGAGAAGGAGAAGCCATTGCCTGGCACGTGGCTAAGACTCTCAAAGGCAAGACTAAGGCCAGTTTATCCCGTGTGACCTTCAATGAAATCACGCGCTCTGCGGTCAAAGAAGCGCTGGAAAACACGCGTGAGATCGACATGAACCTGGTCAACGCACAGCAGGCGCGGCGAGTGCTTGATCGCATCGTTGGCTACACCGTTTCTCCATTTCTCTGGAAAACGATAGCACGGAATCTGTCGGCAGGACGTGTGCAATCAGTTGCTCTCAGGCTCGTTTGTGAACGGGAAGATGACATAGAAGCATTTGTTTCAGAGGAATACTGGAATCTGAAAGCCTTGCTCGTGGCTGGAAAGAAAAACGAATTCTCGGCCCGTCTGTTCAAAATTTCGGAACTGACCGTCGTCAAACCCGGTGAAAAAGGGAAGACCAAATTAGTCATCGGCTCCCAAAAGGAGATGGACAAGTACGTGAAGGAGCTCAAAGGCTGCGACTTTGAGGTTGCCTCCGAGAAGACGTCGGAGCGTACTCGAAAACCATACGCTCCCTTTATTACCTCGACTCTGCAGCAGGAAGCGGCCAAAGCATTTGGGTTCTCCCCAAAAGTGACCATGTCGGTGGCTCAGAAACTCTATGAAGGAATCGAATTGGACGGTAAAGGCGTCACTGGTCTGATTACTTATATGAGAACGGATTCGCCGCGCGTTTCCAAGGAAGCCATAAAGTCGGTTCGTACATACATTGGAAAAGAGTTCGGAAAGCAATACTTGCCAAAAACTCCCATTCCATACGGTAGCAAGAAAAGGGCGCAGGATGCCCACGAAGCTATTCGCCCAACCTATACCGACCTGTCACCGGATAAAGTAAAGAAGCGTCTCACTCCCCAACAGCACAAGTTGTACACTCTGATATGGAAGCGGTTTGTTGCCTCGCAGATGAACCCGGCCAAGTTCAGTGTGCAGACCGTCGATATCACTGCCGGACGCTTTACTTTCCGAGTGACTTCACAGCATCCTCTGTTCGACGGTTTTCTCAAGGTCTACCAGGCAGAGAAGGAGTCTGGCGAAAATGGAAATAACGTCGACGCAACTACACTGCCGCCTCTGAAAGTTGGGCAAAAGCTGATTTTGAAAAAGCTCGATCCAGTGCAATCGTTTACCAAGCCGCCGCCGAGATTCTCCGAGGCAATGCTGGTCAAAGAGCTCGAAGCGGATGGAATCGGCCGACCATCAACATACGCTTCTATTATTTCCACTCTCAAGGACCGCAACTACGTTGAACTGACCGAGCGTCGTTTGCATCCCACAGATCTGGGCCGAACCGTGAGTAAGGTTTTGGTGGAGAATCTGCCCAAGCTGTTTAATGTCGACTTCACTGCCGGAATGGAAAAGGAACTCGACTTGATCGAGGACGGCACTGACGACTGGGTGAAAGTACTTACCGAATTCTATAACCCATTTATCAAGCTGATTGGCAAACTGAAAGGCAAACAGGGCAAGATCAAAGAGGCGATCACCGAAAAGACCGATATAGCCTGCGAGAAATGTGGATCGCACATGGTTATTAAATGGGGGCGCAACGGGCGCTTCCTGGCCTGTTCCGCCTATCCCGACTGTCGCTCTACTCGCCCGTTACCGGAGGAGGAGGCACGAAGTAAAACGGACGAGAAGTGCGAAAAATGCGGGTCGCCCATGGTCATCAAGACCGGCCGGTTTGGGCGGTTTATGGCCTGCTCCGCATACCCGGACTGCAAGAACACGAAGGCTGTGACCCTTGGTGTTGACTGCCCGAAGGACGGATGTGGTGGGAAACTTGTCGAAAAACAGACTCGGACGCGTCGACTGTTTTTCGGTTGCTCCTGCTATCCCAAGTGTGATTTTGCTTCCTGGGATCGCCCGGTTAGCAAAGCCTGTCCGACCTGTAACAATTCTTATATGGTCTTGAAGGTAACTAAAGCAAAGGGGGAGCACCTTCGCTGTCCCGAGTGTAAGCACACTATGGAGCCACAGACGACCGAGAAGACTTCGGCAGTCTGACCCGGACACGTCCTTTCCGGGCTTGCCTATGTACCTGGTAGTGCCCTGTGCCTCTTTTAATTGTTTGACCTCGGTTCCTGTTTGGCTATTATCGACATATGCTGAATGAGGTACTTGACCGGTTCCTAAAGTCGCTCAGAGAAGAGCGCCAGTGCTCGCCGCTGACTGTGGACGCATATCAACGCGACCTGACGCCCTGGGTGCAGTTTCTCACCGAAAAAGATAATCGAGCGGGCGCGGCCAGCGGTGATCCTCTACTCTTGCGAGTATATCTTGGGAGGCGGATGAAGATCGGCATTTCAAACCGTTCGCTTGCGCGATTCCTGTCGGCCCTTTCGAGTTTTCAGAAATTCTGTCGACTGTCCGGACTGGCCGTTGGGTTTCAGTTCAGGATTCCACGGATGAAAGTACCTCTGACAATTCCCCGGTTTGTATCGCAGCAAAATGCAGCGGACATGTTCAAGGGCGGACCGCATTCGTCAGGCAGCAGTCGCTATGCGATCCTTCGAGACTACACTATCGTCGCCCTGCTGTACGCCACCGGCATTCGACGGCAGGAATTGGCTACGATTCGCCTGGCCGATATTGATTTGACATCCGGCATGATTACTGTGCACGGCAAGGGGAACAAGGTTCGCATGGTGCCAATTGGCGATCGTACTCTTGAAGAGCTTCGTTCCTATCTTGATGTTCGCGAGGAGTTTGAGCAATCCCGCCGGTTGTTGCGAGGTACCGATACACAGAGCAATTCTCAGTTACTACTGAATCGAGGCGGTCGGCCACTGAGCGTTCGATCGATCGACCGTATTGTGCAGAAGTTTGGGCGCAGGTATGGGGTTGATCTAACTCCCCACAGACTTCGTCATTCATTCGCCACGCACCTGCTGGAAAACGGTGCAGATCTTATGCTCATAAAAGAAATACTGGGACACGCTACTTTGTCGACAACTCAAAAATACACACATGTAACAGCCGAGACCATGAAACAGGTCTACCAGAGATCGCACCCGCGATCCGGCTGTAGGAAGTAAACAACATTGCCATGAAAATACGTTCAACGACTATAATTGGCCTTATACACCGAGGGCACGCTGCTATGGCCGGAGACGGCCAAGTAACCCTAGATGAGACTGTCCTCAAAACACGCGCCGTCAAAATACGTACAATGCACGACGGAAAGATTCTGGCCGGCTTTGCAGGAGCGGCTGCCGACGCTCTGGCCCTGTACGAACTTCTGGAGAAGAGAATAGACGAATACTCCGGAAACCTGCAGCGCGCAGCCGTGGAACTGGCCAAAGAATGGCGCACCGATAAGACGCTCCAACGCCTCGAAGCGATCATAGCGGTAACGGACAACAAGTCTATCTATATGATCAGCGGCACCGGAGACATTGTCGAGCCCGATGACAAAATTATTGCCATAGGTTCCGGGGGAAGCTTTGCACTGGCTGCGGCTCGCGGTCTTCTCGCGGGCAATAAGAAATGGAGCGCGGAAAGGATCGCAAGAACAGCTATGGAGATCGCCGCAGATATCTGCATCTACACAAACAACGAAATTACTGTAAGAACAATACGATGAAAGATGGCTATCTGACACCGGTTGAAATCGTTACCCATCTCGACAAGTACGTGGTGGGACAGGCTAACGCGAAAAAATCAGTGGCCAGTGCGCTTCGCAACCGATGGCGCCGTCAGAACGCGGATGAAGAGATGCGTTCAGAGATCATGCCGAACAACATCATTTTGATAGGTCCAACCGGGGTCGGAAAAACCGAAATCGCCCGTCGCCTGGCCGACCTCGCTGGGGCACCGTTTATCAAAGTGGAGGCGTCCAAGTTCACCGAGGTCGGTTATGTCGGTCGGGACGTGGAATCAATGGTACGCGATCTGGCCGATATCGCTGTCAACATGCTCAAGAGCGAGAAATCACAAGAGCTTGCGCAGCAGGCCAAAGCCAACACCTCAGATCGATTACTCGATTTGCTCTTGCCGCGAGCTTCGACTCCTGCCGAAGGCAGTACTGCGAGAACGAGCGATCAAACACGATCGAAAATGCGCAAGATGTTGGAGCAGGGAAAACTCGATAACCGAGAGATTGAAATCGATGCCCCTCAGAATCAGTTTCCTGTGGTGGAGATCTTTACACCGATGGGGATGGAAGAGATGGGTGTTAACTTCCAGGAAATGTTCTCTGGACTACTTCCTAAAAAGACGCGACTGCGCAAGATGTTGGTAAAAGATGCTCGGCGCTTTCTTATGAGCGAGGAGTTGAGTAAGCTCATTAATATGGACGAAATCACCACGAAAGCACTTGAACGAGTCCAGGAGTCGGGTATAATATTTGTGGACGAGATTGACAAAATTGTCGGCGATGACAGCAGGACCGGCCCGGATGTGAGCAGGGAGGGAGTGCAGCGCGACATTCTGCCCATAGTCGAAGGGTGTGCCGTAAACACCAAATACGGAATGGTACGAACGGATCACATTTTGTTCATTGCCGCAGGCGCATTCCATGCTGCTAAACCTTCCGATCTGATTCCAGAACTTCAGGGACGATTCCCTATTCGAGTAGAACTCGATTCTCTGACTGAAAAAGACTTTGAGCGCATTCTGACCGAGCCGAAAGCATCGCTGGTGAAACAGTATCAGGCATTGATGGCTGCGGAAAACATCGACTTACAGTTTGAGGCCGACGCAATCAGCAGGATTGCACAGTACTCTGAGCGAGTGAATGAATCTTCGGAGAACATTGGAGCGCGCCGTCTTCATACCGTCATGACAACTCTGCTCGAGGACATCTTGTTCGAACCACCACCCAGAAAAAGGAAGGTAGTTATTACATCCAAAAGGGTCGAGAAGAGACTCAATGCCATAATCGAAGATGACGATCTGAGTAGGTATATTCTTTAAGTATAGGCGGCAGCGGCGATCTATACCACGTATATTCGAATATCGCCCAGGAACGCATTGCAGGCAATGTACAGTTTGGAACTAGCCTCACTGTAGTCGGCCGAGCTTCCCTCCAGGCTGTTCCCAAAGCCGTCCGTCCGCCGACCCTCGATTTCAATGTCGCCGACAAAGTTAGAGCAACTCGCGAAGTAGGGGGTGCCGGCAGGAACAAACACGCGAATGTCGCCGACAAAACCAGATACGATCACTCGATTCAAGCCACTGCCAAGTTCCCCACCGCGCAGAACTATCTCAACATCACCGAACGCCGACGAGACCTCAACATTTCCCAGCTTGATCCCTGAACAGTTGATATGCAAGTCGCCAAACACTTTGCTGTATCGTATCCTGCCGGATGGATCGACCTGAGGAGACTCGGTAAAAGAACCGACCGAAGGTCCGGGCGGTGACTTGGCTCTGTTAGCTGACGTCGTAGTTGAAGAGAATTGAGGAGAAGCCGAGTTACTGGCGCTGCTCGCGCCAGCACCGTTTCGGCGAGGTTCGGTGAAGGCGTCACTCATCCGATCTTCCAGTCTCTTGCGTCGCACAATCAGCCACACGCCGATACCTATTAAGCCAAACGGGAGCATGTATCCCAAGACATCACCAAAAGATAAGTAGAACATATCGAGCGACCTGCCGAGCAGGACGAACCCAATAACGATGAAGGCTAATCCGATCAAGATAGATTTTGTGTTCATATCCCTTCCTGCCGCATTCTCACTCTCTGCTGACGATACGCAATATCTGCCAGATGGTTGCTACAGGCAACAGTTTTGATTACGACAGAAACCGGCCTGAGCACTCGGGCCAACCGCTGCACTATCGCTCTTCGGCAGGAACGCACCAGAAGACAATCGAGCCTGGCGGTGGTAAAATGAAAAGGGCCGCTCACTCGAACGGCCCTTCATCAAGAATTCTGTTGACGCACGGTTCAGAAGTTGACTGTCGTCATCGTATATGCCCAAAAGCCCGGATCCGGATCGACGAATCCGGCGAAGTCATCTTCGGGAAGGAACAGAGAAACTCCGCCCTTAAAGGTTACGCCCTGAACCTTGGTCGTTTTGATTGCCAAATCGAACTCCCACCCAACGTCGGTTGTGGTGGCGCCGTTGATAGGGGAGAGGTAATCTTCCGCAGTCTGGAAGAGATGGATATCGCTATTAACAGTCCATCCCTCAAACGGAGAGACTTTGCCGCGCAACATCAGATCGACTAGCCCAGCCGTCTTGCTGCCGACAAAATAATCTGTCCAGCCACGGAACTTGTGACCCGTGTAATAAAGGTTTTGGTAGGTCTCGAAAGTGGTATCACCTGCCAGCGAGGTGTCTGCAAGGTCATCGTCACCCGACGAGTAGTCAATCCCGATCGCCACACGCGGGTTGCCTGAACTCTCAAATGTGTAGCCAAACTCAGCCGTGAACATGAACGCTTCGATGTCGTCCTCGAGCGTCTGGCCTGAACTGGCCTGCTGACCAAACTGGAAAACGCCGTTTAGCTCCACATCAAAACTGGCGTCGTACTTACGCTGGTAGTACAGGCCGGCATTGCCCCTGTCGAGCTTGTTCTGTCCTCTTGTAAGCCCGACAGTGTCCGGGTCGTATTCGTAAAAGAAGAACAGGTCGACATAGTACTTCTTGATCATCAGATCGCCGCCAAAGATATCAAAATCTCGATTCAATGTGGCATCATTTACTTCTTTGCGCTTCAAACCGAAACCAGTGACTTTGAATTGTTCATGGTCATACCAGCCCATGCCGCCTTCCCAGGCGCGGCCAACATTACTCCAGCCAACCGCACCGAATACGCGCTGGTTGCCCATGTTCAACTCGAAACGACCTGCTTTCATTCCCCAGCCGTCACCCCAGAGCCGGTCAACTTGAATGTAGGCTTGGTGAAGATCGACATTCTTGCTATCGTTGAGCGTACCAGACTGGTCTTTGCCAAATTGATTTGTCGAACCAAGGCGACGGCTGTCCTGAAACTGGACTACAGCGTGTGTGTTCTCGTCAACTACCGCATCCACCATCACTCGAGTTCTCAAATCGCCAAATGTCAAAGTGGTAGCAGAAGTATCGAAACTCCTCTTGTCGAACTCCTCCCGAAGCCGTACCTGTCCGGTAACCTCAATCTTCGTTTCCGCTGCAATCGGTGCGGCGGAAGCCAGAACTACGGCCCCAAAAACAAACATCAATAAACCTCTCTTCACGTGCAATCCTCCTGGTCGCGAACAGTTACATTCAGTTATTTCAACCTATTGTGGCCTCACAGGTTACGACTACCACTCCACGTACTTTTGCAAAGCCGCGAAGATAATACGCAAGCTGTCACCTCGATGCAACAAAAAAAAGAACTGCCGGTTCCGCAGCTTCGCCAATCGTGACTGTTTAATAACTGGGCTTGACTTGTCCGACCGTCTCTTCTTTATTCTCCAGATTTTTCGTTATTAACAGTTCCGTTTGTCGTGAACAGTACTAGTACAAAGGAGGAAATGATATGTCCAGGTCGTTCTGCCAGATAACGGATTTTACTGCTGATGAAGTGACCAAGCTTCTTTCGATATGCAGCTCCATGAAGTCAGGACAAACCGCGCCTCGTCCCCTTGAAGGGAAATCAGTCGCCTGCATATTCGCCAAAGAATCGCTGCGTACACGGGTGTCGTTTGAAGTGGGTATTTCACAATTGGGAGGTCAACCGATCTACATTACCGGTCAAGAGATAAAACTCGGGCAGCGCGAGTCGATTGCAGATGCCGCACGAGTCCTCTCGCGATATGTAGGTATGATCATGATCCGAACGTTTTCACACTCGGACGTCGAAGAGCTGGCCAGGTTTGCGTCGGTGTCTGTTATCAACGGCCTGACCGATCTGGTCCATCCCTGTCAGATTCTGGGGGACTACTTTACTATGACCGAGCATCTAGAACGCAAGGACCGGTACGCTGTGGCGTATCTTGGTGACGGTAACAATTGCACCAATAGCTGGCTCAACCTGGCATCGCTGATACCGCTCGATTTGCGAGTAGGAACAGCCGATGACACCCAGCCGGATTCGGGGATAGTCGAGCGTGCACGCGCCAATACCGACAGCAGGGTACTGATAACGGCCGACCCTAAAGAAGCCGTAGCCGGTGCCGATGTAGTCTATACGGACGTATGGGCTTCGATGGGCGAAAAACATCGGGCCGACGAAAAAGCAGAGAAGTTAGCGAAATATCAACTGAACAGTGCTCTGCTTGCCGGTGCCGCTTCGAAGGCTGTGGTGATGCACTGTCTTCCAGCCGAAAGAGGTCGGGAGATCACCGATGAGGTGATAGACGGACCGCAGTCGGTGGTGTTTGACCAGGCGGAGAACCGGTTGCACATCCAGAAGGCGATTATGGCGTTTCTACTACAGTAAGTAGAGTTCGGCGCCGGCGCCAGACGGAGGCAGGCACTAAGAAAGGAGACGCAATATGCGCCGACTCATTCCCGCCTCTGTCGCGGCGATCGTAGTTGCCGGTTTGCTGGTAGTGGGGCTTAGCGGGTGTGGCAGCGATGACACCACCCCGACCGGTTCGATTGGAAACAGCAACGACCCTGAGTACATTGTCGTCAACAACCAAGTCGATGACTTTGTCGACTCTTCCCTTGCCATGTTGGGACAGGGGCTAGGTAGCATTACTAAGTTGGCTGCCGACGACCAAATTGACCCGGCGCAATACATTGTGGTCCCGGGCGGCTCAGGCGATGCCAACTCTTCATACGATCAGGTCACCGGCTGGCACACTGTTTGGGGAACTGTCGAGGGGACCGGCGCGACTGTAACAGTACTCGATTCCATCCAATTTCGCAACGGAGCAGGTGCCTTCCAGCAGACAGTGACTGATCTGGCATCCCTTACTTTTAAGCACGTCTGGAGCTATGATGCTACCGATACAGCCGTGACGCACACCAATTACGACGGGACATCATCGTTTGTGTACTCCAACATAAACACGGATCAGACAACTGTGAGCGGATCAAACAATTTGCAGGCCAATGTTAAAATCGTAGCTGCCGATTCTACTGTCTGGCGCGACCTGACTATCGACGGCACTTTCACTGGCATTCAGATCAACAAGACAGGCTCTGGCTGGGCACAGTCATGCCCGGTTTCCGGCAGCTTGGCTGGCTCTGTCGATATGAGCTACAAAAAGGGCACTGCCGACTCGGTGCTGTCGACTTGGACCTTGAGTCTGTCAATTGCTAACGGCGTCTTTTCGTCGTCGATCAAGTCCGGCAATACTACTTGGAACAATGCCGGAAATTTGTGCACACCTGTTCTATAAGTTAATCTGACCCAGCACAGCTAAAGCCCGACGCATCCGCGCCGGGCTTTTTTTGTAATGCAAGATACAGGGAGGTTCAGTCGTTGAACCCGCCACTTGGCTGTATACACCGTCGTACCTGTGAAAGCAGGTCTTGTGGCTGGCAGACCTCCGGTCTGCTGATTGAAATCAGCGGCTTTGAGGGATCACGTGCTTGACAACGAAGCAGGTCGGAACCCCTGCGGTTCCGACATTCCAATCGTCAGGAGCGATCAGATGCATTGTAATCGTGGCTGTTGACGTTTTTGTTCCAGGATGCATTATTACCCAATCTATGAAAGAGATAATCAAGTACCCAAACTGCTTTGTCTGTGGCGAGCGCAATGCGCACGGTCTAAAGGCGCGTTTCTACCAGGAAGAGCAGTCCGCAGTGACAGAGGTTGTGGCAACCGATTCTCACGAAGGATACCGAGGTATTTATCACGGGGGAGTGCTTTCGGCACTACTTGACGAGGTTATGGTCAAGGCGATTCTGGCCGTCGATCGGTATGCCGTTACTGCGGAACTGACTGTGCGGTTTCGATTGCCCGTCTTTGTTGGAGATCGCTTGCGCTGTGTCGGGCGGATCGTTCGTCACAAGGGGAGAATGTACCTGACCGAGGGAGAAGCGGTACGCGACGACGGAGCAATAGTTGCCACTGCCTCTGGAAAATACATCGAAGCAGACGATGCACTGCGGGAACGGCTCCTGGACTCAATCGACTAGGCAGTTGCCCTGTCAGTTTTCCAGCCGGTCGGCATCCTGCTTGCACTGATGGTGACCATGAAAACAAAGCCTCAGCCCCTAAAGTGTTATATTGCAGGATATCAAAGGCCTCTGGTCGATCAACGACTGCGCCGTCTGGGCATTTCCGACGGGATGGTTGTATTCGCAATTCCTTCATTGGGCATTCAGATGCGCTGTCGTGCAAAAGGGACTCGTCTTGATCTTGAATACGCTGCCTTCTTTTCAGCTCTCAAGTTTATTAGAGATGAGCTGTCCGAAGAAAAACTCAAAGCCGTTTCAGTGCTCACGTCCACCCCGGAACTGCTTTGGGCGGTTGCCCATTCGGACAGATTAGATCCGACTGACGAGCGACGGCAATTGCTGGACGAGTACAAGCGCGCCTTTGGATTGAGCATTTCTTATCTTTCGCCCAAAGACAATCTTGCCCTTTGCACCACCACAGATCTGCCTTCCTTGCCGGAGGGAGTCACGGTGAAGCTCAAGTCATCACCAAAGAAAAACAACTCTCCCCGGATAATGCCGATCCAGACCGGCATCGAGCTGTAAGCCAACTTGTTGGCTTCCATTCCCGCCCGCGATTCCACTCCTAAGAGATTCCCTGCTCTTCAGCCAGATGCCTGCTGTACAATAATAAATGTTGCAGAAAATGTGCAATCAATGTTCAGAAACAACCATCCTCTACTCGCGCCATCACACCTGCTTCCCCGTGCATTCAACGCTTTTCTCAGCCAACAGGGCAATCTGGTCAGCGGGAAGAACAGCAGGCACAGAGCTTGCTCCAGTGCTCAATGTGAAGTCACAACCTGCACCAGAGTTGAGAATCCTTGAGGCAGCTCAGATTCTGCCATTTGAAGGGACACATCGGACCGATCGGTCGCCGAGTACAGAGCTTTGTCTTGAGGAACAGACTACTATGCGAAATCCTCTGTTGGTTACCGAGTTGGCTCCAAAGGCATATCTACTGCTACAGGACACGGCATATTTCGAGCAACTTGTAGAGGCCGGGATCTTACATATACCCAGTCAAATATGCTCGCTCGACTGGCTCGCCATCAGATCTCCGGAACTTGGACTATCCGGATTCGACTTCGAGGCGCTGGCCCGATTTGCCAAAACGCATAGCGAGCATGCTATTCAGGATCAGAGTGCGGCGACGGACTCAGCCGATCGGCAGTATCTGCCTATCAGATTCTCCTTCGCAGAGCGCCGCTGCAGGTTACTCTTGCGGCTTTCAAACTACTGCGGATGTCCAGGACCTCTTCTGGATCTATTCGAAACAATTCAGGCCTGCGGCCGATACCAACCGGTTGGAGACAATGAACATACTCGGCATACCGTCACCCGTGGAATAAAGTGGAGCGGACTTATGGCCATGCCTCCCTTCACCATGACCGATCTTGGCGCGGCTGCCGGGTCCAAGAATCTCTTTCCCGCTGACATGATTAAGGTCGTGAGTTCTGTTCGCGCCCTTAATCTGGACTTCCCGTTCAAAGCGCTGTCCTCCGATATGTCGCTTCCGGACAAGGCGGAACTGATGGAAGAACTATTGGCAATCAGAAGCCAGCAGAGCCGCACGACCTTCATCGAAGGACGGGTCTTTCTACTAAATCGTTAGTGTGTCTACGCTCTGGCCGGGCGATCAGCCAGCACCAAAAAAAGCTCGATGCAACGCACCGAGCCTACCGCGCATTTTTGTTCCCAACAACAATCAGGCCATTTTTCGCACAAAACTGGCCAGACGCG
>JBHHVC010000057.1:0-13752 GCA_046754125.1 Candidatus Zixiibacteriota bacterium | reverse complement strand
TATTCCTCGCGTGAACGGATACTCCCCCGGGCGCGGATGCTCCTGAACGTCGTCCCCATTATCGGAACGTTCAATAACCGGTGGGACCTCGATCCCCGACGATGTGCATGATCGCCTTTCGTTCACTACTCGAACTCCACCAACGTATCGCCCTTTTCCACCGACTGGCCTGATTCAACATGCACGGCGCAGACCGAACCATCCGCCGGCGCCTTGAGAACGTTTTCCATTTTCATTGCTTCGATGACCGCGAGCGGCTGATTCGCCGTTACAGCGTCGCCTACAGCAACTTTAACTTCGACGATCAACCCGGGCATTGGCGCCACTAAGGTGCGCTTTATCGGCGAGACAGCGGGCATCCCCGACGCCTTCCGCAGTTGCGACAGCCGGTAATCCTCAATATGAACCTTTAGCTCGGTCCCCTTGATAAAGACAAGAGTGCCCGATGTGCCGTTTGTGCGCACGTCGACCTCATATGAGTTCCCATCCACCAGCAAGAGCGATCGCTGTGAGCCGATGGCAAATCGCACAAGGTTAACCGATCGTCCGTTCACACTGGCCACGATTCCATCGGCAGTCTTGTCCATCTTGATATCATACTCGTGCCCCCCGACATCAACAAGATAGCGCGCCATTATCGGTTTCCCTCGAAGCGCTTCAGAGCGTCCTTGCGATGAAATTGCACCCACCCCAACGAATCGAGTGCTCGGCGGGAGCTCTGAGCGACGGCCAGCTTCTGCTCATTGGACAACGACTCTATCGCCGCTGCAAGTGCGGCCGTCTCGGCCAGTGACTCATCGATAGAAACTACCTCACCGTCAGGATACTGTTCAGCTATAAACTGGGTCGACAAGTCGCCGTCGAGAAAGGCGGGGTTATCCATAACGGTTCGGTGGAAGCCAGTCGTCGTGCAAACGCCGGCAACTCGGTACTCGTCGAGGGCACGACGCATCCGACTGATGGCATCTGCTCGATCAACCCCCCAAACAATCAGCTTGGCTATCAATGGATCGTAGTAGACCGAGATTTCTGAAAAAATGACTACACCTGAATCGACACGCACACCCGGTCCGGCCGGCATTCGATAGTGATTCAGCCTGCCTGTCGAGGGCATGAACTGTTCGTTGGAATCCTCGGCACAGATTCGGCATTCAATGGCGTGGCCGGTAATTGTCACGTCCGTCTGTGTCAGATCGAGCTTCTGTCCCTCGGCGATACGAATCTGTTGCTGCACCAAATCAAGTCCCGTCACCAATTCGGTGACAGGATGTTCAACTTGCAAACGAGTATTCACTTCCAAAAAGTAATAGCTGCCACTTTCGGTGTCGTACATAAACTCAACAGTCCCTGCACCGACATAGCCTGTTTCCTGCGCAATGCGCACCGCCGCAGAACCCATCTGCTCTCGCAGTTCAGTAGTCATCACGGGCGATGGCGATTCCTCAATCAGCTTTTGATGGCGGCGCTGGATCGAGCACTCCCGCTCGCCCAGGTGAACGCAATTGCTGTGCATGTCGCACAGTATCTGAAACTCAATGTGTCGCGACCTGCGAAGGAACTTCTCGACATATATTCTGGAATCGCCAAAGGCCGACTCGGCTTCGCTGGAGGCACGTTCAATCGCTTCAGCAAACTTGTCTGCCGCCTCAACCACGCGCATACCCTTGCCTCCGCCTCCGGCTGCAGCTTTCACCAACACGGGAAAACCTATGTCATTGGCACGCACGTACGCGCCATCACTATCGAGATCATCGATTTGTACGCCAGGAACGATGGGCAGGCCTGCCTTTTGCGCAGCCGCTCGCGCCTGAATTTTATCCCCCAATAGCGCAATTGTTTTTGGTTCAGGGCCAATAAATGTAAGTCCTTCGTCGATACATCGCTGTGCAAACTGGGCGTTCTCAGCCAGGAAACCGTACCCGGGATGGATGGCATCTGCGCCTGATTTGCGCGCAGCAGCAATGATATTGTCATGCACAAGGTATGATTCATTCGACGGCGCCGGGCCGACACGATATGCTTCGTCGGCCATACGGACATGGTAGGCAGTGGCGTCGGCATCTGAGAAGACAGCCACCGATCGAATGCCCATCTCGCGGCACGCACGAATAATGCGAACTGCAATTTCGCCCCGGTTGGCGATCAGGATTTTGTTGATACGAGCAGCCATTGGCGATCTAGTCGTCGTGATTGTTACAGCGGAATGTTGCCGTGCTTCTTGGGCGGATTGGAGTCTTTCTTGGTCTCCAGCATTTCAAAGGCACGAATCAAACGCGGCCGAGTTGTCTTCGGCTCAATAATGTCGTCAACATATCCACGTCCGGCAGCAATAAAGGGATTGGCAAACTTCTCTCGGTATTCGTTGGTCATCTTCTCGACCTCTGCCTCTGGATCGCTCGATGCCTTGATGTCCTTCTTGAATATGATCTCCACCGCTCCTTTTGGTCCCATCACAGCGATTTCGGCGGTCGGCCAGGCATAATTCATATCGCCGCGCACATGCTTGGAGTTCATTACGTCGTACGCTCCACCGTAAGCCTTGCGTGTGATGACTGTAACTTTGGGTACTGTTGCCTCACAGTAGGCATAGAGCAGCTTGGCCCCGTTCTTGATAATGCCGCCATGCTCCTGAGCGACACCGGGCAGAAACCCGGGAACGTCCTCGAAGGTCAGAAGAGGGATATTGAATGCGTCACAGAAGCGGATGAACCGTGCGCCCTTATTTGACGAGTCGATATCAAGCACACCCGCCATAACTGCAGGCTGATTGGCAACAATACCAATAGAGCGTCCGCCCAATCGGCCGAAACCGACAACGATATTCGCCGCGAACTCCTGATGTACCTGCATAAATGTATTGCCATCGACAACGCGTTCGATAACGTCGACTATATCGTATGGATGATTCGGATTTTCCGGAACGATACTGTTCAACGAGTCTTCCTCGCGATCAAGTGGATCGTCTGTTTCAACATTGGGAGCATTCTCGCAATTATTCTGGGGCATATAGGTAAGCAGTCGTCTGGCCGCGGCCAGTGCCTCCGCTTCGTTCTCAAATGCAAAGTGTGACACGCCGCTCTTACTCGCATGTGTTGTGGCCCCGCCCAGCGCCTCCGATGTCACTTCCTCGTGGGTAACGGTCTTGACCACATTGGGGCCGGTTACGAACATGTATGACGTCCCCCTGGTCATAAAAACAAAGTCGGTAATGGCCGGACTGTATACTGCCCCCCCCGCGCAGGGTCCGAGGACCAGTGAGAGCTGCGGAACCACTCCCGATGCAAGTGTGTTGCGCAGGAAAATATCGGCGTAGCCTCCCAACGAGACCACACCTTCTTGAATACGTGCGCCGCCGGAATCGTTGAGGCCAATAATCGGTGCGCCGACCTTCATGGCCATGTCCATGATCTTGCAAATCTTCTCGGCGTGTGCCTCCGAAAGCGAGCCGCCAAATACAGTAAAGTCCTGTGAGAAGATAAAGACGGTGCGTCCGTATATTTTGCCGCAGCCTGTTATGACGCCGTCACCGAGAATCTTTTGCTTATCCAGACCGAAGTCTGAAGAACGATGGGTGACAAACATGTCGAACTCTTCAAAGGAGTTCGGATCGACGAGAAGTTCTATTCGTTCACGAGCGGTCAGTTTACCCTTGGCGTGTTGCGCATCGATACGCTTCTGTCCGCCGCCAAGTCTGGCCTCGGCGCGCATCGTCTCCAGTTTCTCCAATCGCTCTTTCACAGGTACGCCAATCCCTGACACCTTCGAACATCAAACAACTCGTTGGGAACGCACCAGGCTTCACCTGTGGATGCGTCTCGCCTAGTTCTTCCCAACCTCGGCCTCCACTGACTCAATGATCAGCTTTCGTCCATCCTGACTCACTCTGCCAAACGGCATATCGACATCATGGTCGAAGGCCAGAACGACGTTTTCACTCAAAATACGAGGAAGCGCCTCGCGCTTGACCCGCATGGATGTGAGCGGAGCGAGATCGGTAGCGGGGATGAACGGAACGGGCATGTGATGCCGCGAGGGAAAAATATCGGCATAGTACCAAAGCTGTTCACCCTCCGAAGAGATTTCAAGCCCAAAGTGTCCCTCGGTATGCCCCCCGGTGAAGACAGCCTTGATACCGGGAAACAGTTCGTTGTTGGCGTCGACAAGTTCAAGCTTGCCCGTGTCTTTCAAGGCGTGATACCGCTCAGGAATATAGACTGCACCCGTCCGCTCGTCCGGATGTGTCGCGACGTCGAACTCTTCCTTCGACGCGATCACTGTCGCATTGGGAAAACGGGGACGGTACTCACCACCGTCGCTCTCTTGTACAACTGTGCCACCGGCATGGTCTGTGTGCAGGTGGGTCAGAATAACGTAATCTATGTCGTCGACAGTCAGGCCGACAGACGACAATCCGGATTCAATTGCAGTGACACCATCGCAGTTGTAGATTTTTCTTTCTCTGTCGGAGAGGGTGTCACCAAGACCAGCGTCGAAAACCATGTTCTTCCCGTGCGCCCTTAGCACAAAGAGATTTGTGCACATCGGAATCATGTTGTTCTCGTCCGCAGCGATTGAACGCTGCCACATTACTTTCGGGATTACCCCGAACATGCTGCCGCCGTCGAGCCGGAACTCCTGCTCAACGAAGCTGTGGATCTCAAACTGTCCGATCTTCATCCGTTACCTGAGCAGGCTACCGGCGATAACCAGTCGCTGAACTTCCGATGTTCCCTCGTAGATTTCGAGAATGCGCTGATCGCGGTACATCTTCTCAATCGGAGAGAACTCACCGATGTACCCATACCCGGCGTGAATCTGCATTGCACGATCAATGCAAAAACCAGCCGTTTCGGTCGCATAGAGTTTTGCCTGCGCCGCCTCAAATGAGAACTTATCTCCCTGATCCTGCAACTGCGCCGCCTTATAGGTCAGACAACGAGCGGCGGCCACTCGGGTGGCCATATCGGCAATCATCCACTGGATCGCCTGCAGCTTGGCGATGGGAGCGCCGAAAGCGTGTCTTTTCTTTGCGTATGAAATCGATTCGTCGAGGGCTCGCTGGGCCAGGCCCAGGCCCTGGGCGGCAACGCCGACTCGGGCACTGTCGAGTGTTCCCAGCGCGTAGCGAAACCCTTTACCAATGTCGCCGAGCAGGTTTTCCTTGGGCACACGAACATCCTTGAGGATGATTCCGCCGGTAGTGGCGGCGCGCATTCCCATTTTGTTCTTGAGTATCCGCTTTTGCCAGCCGGGCTGATCGGTTTCTACAATAAGGGCCGACATCTTGGGCTTGCCATCCAGCTTGCAGAACACGATTCCAAGATCGGCCACGTCACCATGCATGATGAATATCTTTTCGCCGTTGAGAACATAATCTGATCCATTCTCTACCGCAACTGTCTGCATGTTGGCGGCATCACTGCCGGCATTCGGCTCGGTGAGGACAAAGGCGGGGATTCGTTTTCCCGTTGCACAGTCCGGAACATATTTTTTCTTTTGTTCGTCGCTGGCGTAGTGAACCAGGGGATGGGTGGCCAGTTCGCCCACGCAGGCAAGCAGACCTATGGCCGCATCGTGGTAGCACAACTCCTCGACCAATGTGATATATTCCAGACTGCTCTTCCCGCCGCCGCCCAACTCTTTGGGCATAACATAGCCGATATAGCCGGCATCGCCAATCTTTCGGTACAATTCATGCGGAAATGTTCGCGGCTCCGGCATACGATCGAGCTCCTCGCTGACCGGGTACATTTCCTTTTCAGCGAAAGCCTTTATTTCATCCCTAATCGCCTGTTGTCGCGGATCGATATTCTTGTTCATACTTTCTCCCAAAAACTCCCGTCATATTTCATTGCATTTGATAAACTGTTTCTTACATCATTTTCTCGTCTGATTTGCGCTCGGCCATTTTGTCACGCAGAAACTTGATTGCCTCGATGGTAGGCGCGCCTGGCGTGAACACCCTGGCCACACCCATCTTTTCGAGTTCTTCCTTGTCGTCATCTGGGATAATACCGCCACCGAACAGAATAATGTCACTAGCATTCTTTTGCTTCATTTCTTCAAGGATAGCCGGAAAGAGCGTCATATGCGCTCCCGATAGAATCGAAATACCGATAGCATCAACATCTTCCTGAATAGCCGCATCGACAATCATCTGCGGAGTCTGACGCAAGCCGGTGTAAATGACCTCCATACCGGCATCGCGCAGGGCTGCGGCGATGACCTTGATTCCCCGATCATGCCCGTCGAGGCCCGGTTTTGCTAGAAGTACTCGAATCTGTTTTGACATATTCTGTCGATTCCTTGTGCTGAAAGCAGCCTCCTACGAAACCTGCATCGCTTCTGTGGTCTCGGCATACTCGCCCCAGACCTCGCGCAAGACGTCGCACATTTCGCCCATTGTTGTGTACACTCGGGCACAGTCGAGTATCGCTTCAAATGTGTTGCCGTCGCCCTCGGCTACCTCACGTAATCTGGCCAGCGACGCCTGCACTGCGCCGTTGTCGCGCTCGGACCTGATTTCCTTCAAAAAGTCGACCTGATCCTTCTCTATTTGGCGATCGATCTTGAGAACGGGGATATCAATTTCTTCATCTTCCATTACAAAATCGTTCACGCCAACGATGACACGTTCGTTCTTTTCGAGTTCGCGCTGATGGTTGTAGGCCGATCGGGCCAGCTCGCGCTGGAAGAATCCCTGCTCAATGCAGGGAAGTACCCCGCCTCGCCGTTCTATCTCTTCGAAGTATTTCTCCGCCTCCGCTTCCATCTTGTCGGTCAGTGATTCGACAAAATATGACCCGGCCAATGGATCGACAGTGTTGGCAACTCCGGTTTCAAAAGCTATCACCTGCTGAGTACGAAGAGCAATCAGGGCCGCCTTTTCCGACGGCAAAGCGAGCGTTTCATCCATTGAGTTGGTGTGTAACGACTGCGTGCCTCCGAGCACACCTGAAAGCGCCTGAACAGTGGTGCGCACGATATTGTTTTCGGGTTGTTGTGCGGTCAGTGAGCAGCCAGCCGTCTGAGTGTGAAAACGAAGCATCCAGCTGCGCGGGTTCTTGGCCCCATACTTGTCACGCATCCGTTTGGCATATATACGGCGAGCAGCGCGATACTTGGCAATTTCCTCGAAAAAATCTGAATGCGCGTTGAAAAAATAAGACAAGCGCGGCGCAAACTCATCGACATCCTGTCCGGCCGCAATGGCCGACTCTACATACTCGAATCCGTCAGCCAAAGTGAAAGCCAGTTCCTGCACAGCGGTGGCGCCCGCTTCGCGAATGTGATAGCCGGAAATAGATATAGTATTCCACCGTGGGACTGCCTTAGTGCAGAACTCCATCAAGTCAGTGATGAGGCGAATTGACGGTTTGGGCGGGAAAATGAATTCCTTTTGTGCAATGTACTCCTTGAGAATATCGTTTTGCAGCGTACCGCGAAGTTGGTCAAATGGGACATTCTGTTTTTCTGCAACGGCGAGATACATGGCCAGGGCCATCGAGGCTGTCGAGTTGATAGTCATTGACGTCGACACTTTGTCCAACTCGATACCGTCAAAAATAATCTCCATGTCTGCCAGCGTATCAACCGCCACGCCACACTTGCCTACTTCGCCAAGCGAGCGAACGTGGTCGGAATCGTATCCCATCAGTGTCGGCAGATCGAACGCTGTCGACAAACCGGTGCCACCCTGCTTAAGTATGTAGTGAAACCGTTCATTGGTCTGCCGTGGGTTGCCCATGCCGGCGAACTGGCGCATTGTCCAGAGGCGCGTTCGGTACATAGTGTGGTGAACACCGCGAGTATAGGGAAACTCGCCCGGCAGGCCAATATGGCTGTTGTAGTAGTCCCCGTTATCGCCATTTGCGACATCGCAAGGCGTGTACAACTCACCAACCTCGGCGCCCGACACTGTGAAAAAGCGGGGCAGCGATTTTTTCGAGCGGTCGTTCATAGCAGTCTTATCCCACTCGATCAAACGCTTTTTGAGTTTACCAAGAAACTTCGAATCAAACATTTATCACCACTTCGTGTTCAGCAAATCGGGAAAAGATAACTAATCGTTATGGCAAAAGCAAGGAGGCCTAAGCTTCAGCGCTGTAATAAATTATGGGTCCGGTGTTGCTCAGGAACTACTTCATGAGGAGTACTTTTCAAACAATCGGTCGCTGACCTGATAGGGATCGTCTTTGCCCCCTCGGATGTCATCTACGATCTGTGTGAAGTCGATTTCACCGGCCAGTCGGTCGAGGAACTCGCGCTGAAACCGGTTGCGGAGAACAGCAAATATCTTTTCGCGCAGTTGTTTCCGGCGATGGTTGTCGAAGAGACCGTTTCTCTTGGCGAAGAACTGATGTTCACCGATTGTCTTGTATAAATGGTCCATGTTCAATCCGGAGACGGCGACGGTCGAGACAATCGGTATCATCCACGAACTCTCATCATGTGCACGCATTTCCATTGCCTGTTCTAATTCGCTCACAATTCGATCGGCTCCCGGGCGGTCGGACTTATTGACAACGAAAATATCGGCTATCTCCATCAACCCGGCTTTCATCGTCTGAACAGCGTCCCCGGATTCCGGGACCAATGCGACGACCACAGTATCGCAACTGTTTATGATATCGAGTTCGACCTGCCCGATGCCCACCGTTTCAATGAGAATCATGTCAAATCCGAAGGCGTCCAATGCCAACGCCGCATTGTCTGTTGACGAAGCCAGCCCGCCGCTGGCCCCCCGGCTTGCCATTGACCGAAAGTACACTCGGTCGCCTAATCCAGTCTGATCCACACGCACGCGGTCGCCCAGTAATGCGCCCCCGGTAAAAGGCGAGGTCGGATCTACAGCGACTATCCCAACCGAACAATCCCTTTTGATGTACTGTTGGATCAGCCCGTTGATAAGTGTGGACTTGCCAGCTCCGGGCGGTCCGGTCATGCCTACTCGGAGAGTCCCCTTTGCCCGGCGATACAGCTTGCCAAGCAGATTGCGATACCCCGGCTGTCTTTCCTCGATGAACGAGATCACGCGGGAAAGGGCTCGAATGTCACCCTGGCAGAATCGATCCAGGACTGTCATCGGTTAGTTGTACCCGGTGCTTAAACTTCCCGCCGTAAGCTTGATATCCTTAAGGCGTATCTGCTTGCGCTTTTGGCCGCCCCAGGTGTTGTATTCGATGACATACACGATATCTACCAAACAACCCTTGCTGGAAATCTGCTGCGCCATGTTTCCAAAACCGTACCCAATCACATCGAAAACCGAATCACCCTTCCTGAGCTTCATGCGCAGATGGCCGTGTCCGACAACATATGGCTGTCCCAGCACTTCGCAATTACGGGTCATAAACAACGGACGCATATTTTGCGGGCCAAACGGTGCAAATGATTCAAGCATATCAACAAAAGCGTCGTCGACTTCGGAAAGCTCGACCTCGAGATCGATATGTAGTTTCGGAGTGATGTCCTCATCGCTGAGAATCCGGTTGGACACTTCAACAAACTTCTTGCGAAAGGCAGGGATATTTTCATGCGCAATTGACAGTCCGGCGGCATACTTATGACCACCGTACTTGATCAACAGGTGCTCACATTCTTTGAGCGCTTCGCACAAATGGAAGCCGGGGATAGAGCGGGCTGATCCTTTGCCGATCCCATCGGTTACCGATATCATAACAGTGGGAAGATGATATCGCTCGACAAGGCGGCTGGCAACAATCCCGATTACTCCCTGGTGCCACCCTTCCGCGCCAAGCACAATTGCCTTATCTACAGAAAGGTCCGTGACCTCCTCAAGCTGGTTACTGGCCTCCTGCAGAGTATGCTGGTCGATCTCTTTGCGCCGCCGGTTTTCCGTCTCGAGCTTGCGGGCAATTTCCGAAGCGACGCGCTCGTCGCGCGTGGCCAGAAGCCGAATCGCCTCTGAAGCGTCTCCAAGACGACCGAGAGCGTTGATCCGCGGAGCAAGAATGAACACAACCTGTCCGGTCGAAATATCCTTGCCCATCAGCCCCGAAACAAATGTCAACGACTTGAGACCCGGCTTGGTTGTGCGCGATATCTGCTTGATCCCAAAATAGGTGAGTATCCGGTTCTCCCCAACTAAAGGCACGATATCTGCGGCTGTGCCCATCGCGACCAGATCAAGGTGTTCATCTAGTTCGCGTTCATCCTGCTTGAGCGTACGGTACAGGCCCTGTGCAAATTTGAATGCCACCCCTACTCCGGAAAGCTCCTCGCAATGCCCCGAGCTTTCATTCTTCGGATTGATGATGGCAACCGCATCGGGTATTCCCTCTCCCGGCTCATGGTGATCGGTGATGATAACGTCAACTCCCCGACTATGGGCATACGCAATTTCCTCAACCGCCGTAATGCCGGTGTCTACCGTAATGATCAATGATACGCCAGACTTTTGCGCTTGGTCAATTCCATCATTGGAAAGGCCGTATCCCTCAGTGAGCCGATTTGGCAGGTAGAAATCGACTTGGGCACCGAGCTTATTGAGCACCATGTACAAAAGAGCGGTGGCGGTAATGCCGTCGACATCGTAATCGCCATAGATCATCAACTTTTCGTTGTTCATTAGCCCCTTCACGACGCGATCAATACCCGCAGTCATACCGGGAATCTCGAACGGGTCCCTTAGGCCCGTGATCTTTGGATTGAGGAACTCATCAATGGTGTCAGCACTGTAAATGTGTCGACTAACAAGGATTCTGACAATACTTGCGGGAAGATTGGTTTCCCTTGCAAGATTGGCGACCATTTCAAGGTCGGGTGTGGCAGACGGCACCCATTTCGGCGGGGCCGACTGCTGAACAATATTCATAACAGCCTCCATCAGGCTATGAAGGCCTGGAAAGCAGGAAATAAGCCGAGTTCTGTAAACCTCCCGGCGGGAAGCCAACAGTCATTTATCTGGGTGGCCGGTTACCCGGTCACTCGTGCGGCCTACCCGGGAATGATAGCGGAGCGAATCAACTCCTCTTCCCCTATTTGGCCTTGCTCCGGGTGGGGTTTACCCGCCGCCTTTGTTGCCACCGACGGCCGTAGTCTCTTACACCACGATTTCACCCTTACCTCCGCAAAGAGGCGGTATCGTTTCTGTGGCACTTTCCATCGAATCGCTTCGCCCCGGCGTTACCGGGCACCCTGATTCTGTGGAGCTCGGACTTTCCTCACCTCAAATTGTGATTTGAAGCGCGACTGTTCCTCCTACTTTCGCAAGCATTCAATCTATAAGAAACATTACAAACACATTTCATTTTGATGGCCACGGCCGTCATGATATCGCTCGCCGATAATTGGGCGCTTCCTGTGTTATGGTGAGCGAATGCGGATGAGATTCGATCATTCCGGCCATCGTGATCCGTATCAGTTTTGCCCTTGAGCGGAACTTACTAAGGTCGGCCGCTCCGCACATGCCCATACCGGAGCGCAGTCCGCCAATAAACTGGTAAACGGTGTCGGCCAAAGGCCCTTTGTAGGGGACGCGTCCTTCAATCCCCTCTGGAACAAGTTTGGACGACTCTTCTTCGTGCTCCTGAAAGTACCGGTCCTTGCTTCCGGCCTTCATTGCGCCAACCGAACCCATGCCTCGGTGCATCTTGAACGAACGCCCCTCGAACAGCATGGTTTCACCCGGTGATTCTTCTGTTCCGGCAAAAAGCGAACCTATCATCGTCGCGGCAGCGCCGCAGGCAAGCGCTTTTGCCATATCTCCTGAGTACCGAATGCCACCATCGGCGACAATCGGAATGCCATGCCGGTCCGCCTCCTCAACAGCGTTTAGAATTGCCGTTATTTGAGGCATACCGGCTCCGGTCACTACCCTGGTCGTGCAGATAGAACCCGGGCCGACGCCAACCTTCACGCAGTTCGCGCCGGCGCCAATCAGCGCTTTGGTCCCCTCGGCAGTCGCGACATTGCCGGCCATTATGGCCAGATCCCCAAATTGCTTCCTGAGATCGGATACAGCCTTGAGTACGCCCTGACTATGACCGTGGGCGCTGTCGACAGCCAGAACATCTACTCCGGCCGCAACCAGCTTTTCTGACCGCTCCTGAAGATCGCTTCCAACACCGACTGCTGCCGCCACACGAAGCCGACCTTGTTCATCTTTGCAAGCAATCGGATACTGAATCTTCTTCATAATATCTTTGACCGTAATCATGCCCTTAAGCATAAAACTATCATCAACAATGAGCAACTTTTCAATCCGATGCTGGTGCAGAATATCCGAAGCAGTGTCGAGATCGGTACCTTCCTTGACCGTGACCAGTTTTTCGGTTGTCATTACCTCAGAAATCGGCCGAGCTTCATCTCGGTGAAAACGCAGGTCCCTGTTGGTCAGAATGCCCACCAGCCGACCCTCTTCTGTAATCGGGATGCCGGATATTCGGAATCGCTTCATAACGGCCAGGGCATCACCGACTGTCTTTTCCGGCGGCAGGGTTATGGGGTCCACTATCATGCCCGACTCTGACCTCTTCACCTTGTCAACCTCCGCAGCCTGGCTGGAAACGGACATGTTCTTGTGAATGACGCCAATGCCACCAAGTCTTGCCAGTGCAATAGCCAGGTTCGATTCGGTGACCGTATCCATTGCCGCTGAAATCAAGGGGATGTTGAGTACGACATCAGGGGCAATTGTCGACGACACATCGGTCTGGCTGGGAAGAATCTCACTATGATCGGGGACAAGCAAAACGTCGTCGAAAGTGAGACCTGTATCTTTGAGTATCTGTGTCATCGCTCTGGCAACTGGTCGTGCGAATCAGCTCCTAATCTGATTCGCCGTCGTTCCAATACATGAGTCGTCCGCAGTTATCGCAGGTTTGAATCTTCTCTCCAGCCCTGACCTCCTGTACCTTCCTGGGAGTCAACGCCTTGTAGCAGGAGCCGCAGGCTCGCTTTTTGACGGCGACTACCGCTGTACCGCCTTTGCCGCGCCGGACGCGCTCGTAGATTGAAAGAGTTCGCTTGGGTATCTCCGAGAGAGTTGTCTTGCGATCAGTTTGTTTTCCGGACACCTTATCCCCAATGGAATCAACCTTTTCCTGAAGAATTTGCAACTGGCGATCGTTGTTCTCCCGGGTCTGATTTTCCCGTGCGCGGTATTCCTCGATCATCTTATCTAACTCGCCAATCCGGTCAATCGTCTCCAGCAATTCAGTCTCTTTGTCCGAAACAAACGCTTTGGCCGCATCGATCTCGGCCACCAGCGCGTCGTATTCCTTGTTTGTCTTGATAGACATCATCTGCTGCTGAAACTTTTGCAACTCCTCGTTTTTGGTGGCGATTTCCAATTCGAGGTTCTTTTGAAGCACATGTGCCTGTTCGTGTTCGGAAGCTGCGGTCTCGAGATTCTCTTTGGATTCCCGAATCTCGCGATGAAGGTTGTCCATCATATCGGGCAGGTATTCCTTAGATCGCTCCAACTCGCCCAGATCGTAGTCGATCACTTGGAGCTTGAGCAAAAGCTCGAGATCATGGTTCACGAATACCTCCTCTCGTCCTCTAACTGTCTGCATATTCTGACTCCATAAACGAAAAACGCATTATCCTGAGAATCAAGATAACGCGTCATTCACAACATCCCCCGGCTACCGCCAATTCCGGCAGGCAACCGATGTGCGGCTCGGTACCGCATTGTTTTCCATTCTGTAACCAGCATCTATATCAACTTCATCTGGGCAATACTGGATTCGAACCAGTGACCTCTCGGATGTGAACCGAACGCTC
>JBHHVC010000056.1:0-13756 GCA_046754125.1 Candidatus Zixiibacteriota bacterium | reverse complement strand
CAGGTATAGTTTTGCACTCCGACGCCACCAGAAAATCACACGCCGCACCATGCTTCTGCTTCGCGGCATGCTCGCCTTAAGCGACGGTTATCTGCCGATGCACAAGCGATACTTTCTCGGCGGCTTGGGCACTCTGCGAGGATACAATCACAAAGAACTGATGGGAACGCGTTTCTGGATGGCCAATGTAGAGTACCGGTTCGATCTGCCGACTGCCGACTTCGCTCTGTCTGCCCTTTGGGATGTGGCACGCATAGCCAACGACTCCCCCATCGATGAGGGCCAGATAAAGCACTCGTTCGGCTTCGCGGCATATGTTGACGATGATTTGCGGATATCCCTGGCCAAACGGCTCGATCGCTCTGACAACGACGATCCCAAGCTTTACGTTCGACTGGAACAGACGTTCTAGCCGCGAAACCTGTTTTACAAGTGCAAGATATGTCGCGACATTTGCTGGGATGTTCCCTGTTGCTGCTCTGCTGGATAGCCCCGGTACACGCTTCCGACAGAAACGCTATTGAAATCGTGCCACTTTTGGCCGCAGACAGCTCCCTGCTTGTCGGTGTCGACCTTACCGGGCTAATCACTTCCAGCCGGGTCGATCGGCTCCAGCAGGGTATCAACATCAAGGTCGTCGTCGACATTGAACTCCGGCAGCCCCGACGCCTGTTTGGCACTCGCAAGATAGGCGCAGCTAAGGGCGCGATCTCAATCGACCACGACCCGGTAACACATAACTATCGCCTGACCCGCCATGACCTGAATCCACCTCAGGGCAGGAGTTTCTTCTCGTTGGCCGGTTTGCACAAATACCTTGCCGACTCGGTCATTCTGCCTTTGGCCACAACTGAACCACTTGGTCGATATCGTCTCTTTACTTTGCACTGCCAAAGCACAGTTATTTCACTAACCAGCATTGACTTAACCGATCCCGATTCGGCCGATCGATCCGATTCTCCTGTAGAGTATCTCTTTCGCCAATTCCTTATCCTGACCGACTTTGGCCGGGAGCAGTTTTCGTTCAGTTCTCGCCCTTTTTCGCTGTCCGAGCTGCATTCTCAGTCAGACGAAGACTAACTACCCTCTTTCTTGTCAAGTAGCCGCCCGTCGAGGCCGATAGTAAAATGAACCGGTTGCAGGGGGGAATCAGGAGAATTGAGACAATATGAACGCAAAGAGCCCAGAAAGCGACACCCAGAAGATCATCGCGGCCGCCGCCCAGAGACCATCAGAGGCGACCACCGAGGACGATAGCCAGGCTCCCGACACTAAGGACCTGCTTGCCGACCTCGAGGCCACCCTCGATCAGGTGGCCGACGAAAACCCCCGGATAGAGGCATCTCCAGCCGAGCCGAGCGGGCAAACCGGTGACTTGCAGGCCCTGCTCGAAGTATCGCTGGCAATCAACTCTTCGCTGCTTCTGGATGAAGTCCTCGAGATCGTCATGTCCCGGGCGATTGAACTGATGAATGCCGAGCGCGGACTCATCATGTTGCTCGACAGCGATGGCAAACTTCAGGTGCGGTCTGCACACAACCTTGAAGACGACGCCTTGACGTCCAACGACTTCCGTATCTCATCATCCATCGCCAATAAAGTGGCCGCCTCCGGTAAATCAATCTATTCTTCCGATGCTATGGCCGACGAGCGATATGCTAACCAGCAATCAGTCGTCGAACTACACTTGCGATCAATAATGTGCGTTCCGCTTATACTCAAAGAAGAAGTCGTCGGTGTAATCTACCTGGACAATTCCAGCCAGACTCGCATGTTCCTTAAATCGGACCTGTACGTGTTTGAACTGTACGCACAAATGGTGTCCAACGCACTGCACAACGCCGGCATGTACCACTCGCTGCTCGGACTGAAACAATACAATGAATCGGTCATAAGTACGTCGCCGGTTGGCATAGTAGTAATTAACGCCGACTATCACCTGGCCACAATCAATGCCGTCGCACTCGAGATCCTCGACATCGACCGCAACAGAGTCTTTCTCATCGGTGAATCCGATTCGCCAACCTCCATTTTGGATCTGCTCAAGCCCGCTGAACGTGCAGACTGGACGCATATGATCCAGTCGTCACTGAACACCGGCGAGGATTTTTCCGAACCACGCTATTTCCACAACACCGGCTACGCCGAAAAGGCGCTCTCTATAAAACTCTCCCCTCTGTCGACTTTGCCCGGCGGAGGCGACGGTCTGATCATGACCATTGAAGACATGACAGACAAAGTCGTGATGGAAAAATACCTCATACTCTCCGAAAAACTTGTAGCCAAAGGAGAGATGGCCGCATCCATAGCCCACGAGTTGAACAACTATCTGGCCATCGTCTCCAATAATGCCGAACTGCTTTCAAGCAACATCGAGCGGGAGCAGTATGATAAAGCGCGCTTCAACAGCAAGTCGATCACTGACAATATCTTCAAAATCAAGCGCTTTATCGACAACCTCATGGACTTCTCCAGACCGGATACAGAGTATATCAGCTACGACATAAAACACCTTATCGATGATCTGCTGTTTTCTCTTAAGACACAGCCGCGCTTCAGGCGTACGCACTTTACTATCGAACTCGCCCCCGAAGTGCCCAATCTGGAAATCGATGTCGGACAGATCCAGCAGGTGCTGATGAACCTGCTAAACAACGCTGCCGATGCCATCGAGCAGCGTGTTATGAGCCTGGGCAAAGACGCGCGGTCGTTTGAGCGAAAGATTGACATCGTCACAAAATGGGACCGCCCCGGTCAGATGCTGCTTATCAAAGTTTCTGACAATGGCACCGGTATGTCCGAAGATGTGCTCCGAAAGGTTTTCACGCTGCATTTCACCACCAAGAAGAGCGGGCACGGTCTCGGCCTTGCCAATTGCCGAAAAATCGCGGAAAACCATAGCGGCGAACTCACTGTTACCTCCAAAGAGGGCGAGGGTTCAACCTTTACTCTTACCCTGCCACGCTTCCAGCCAAAAGACGAGAAGTAATTCCGTGCCACAAGGATTCGAGTTCCCCGATATGGACTACCTCGGGATGCTTGGACGAGGAGGCACTGCCGATGTTGCCAAAGTCTACTCTCATCGCTTTTCCTCAAAACTTGCGCTAAAAGTACCTCGCACCGATCGGCCCGATTCTCTTGCCGAGTTTTCTCGACTGGCCCAGAGGGAAAGTCATCTGATCGGCGATGTCAGATTCCCGGGACTTGTCAGGCTCCTGCACCATCAAGCAGCACCCCGCCCCTATCTGCTAATGCAACTTTGCTCTTCCGACACCGCAGACAAGATCGACGCGTCGATTGATCTGATGGCTCGGCTTAATCTTATCTCCGCAATTGCGGCAAGCATCGAGTACTTGCACGCCATCGGTATCGTTCACGGCGACCTAAAGGGCTCAAACATCTTTCTACCTGCTGACACTTCAATCCTTAACACCGACAGGCTGTTCTATACTAGACTGTCCGATCTGTCTATGGGCAAACGTACCGATGAACCGGACTCCGCCCGCGCAGGCATGGGGACAGTTGGCTACATGGCACCGGAAATACTGCTCGATACTGGTTCGTCGATTTCGTCCGACCTGTTCGCGCTCGGCGCTATCGCCTATGAAATCCTGACCGGTAAACATCCCTTCGCCCAGAACGAGTCCGATCCTGCCGTCATCAACAGCAAGGTCCGCGAGCACCAACCGGAACCTCTTGACAAGCTTTTGCCAAAACTGCCGCTGGCGGCTGCCAACATCGTTCACAAACTACTTAATAAAGCGCCGGCAGATCGCCCCGAATCGGCCTGGACAGTCTGCGAAGAGCTGGGCGATGCAGGCGTACAGTATCCGTTCCGAAAGGCACTGCGCCCCGTGCATTTTCTCAATGGTGGCACGACAACCGACGAATGCCTGACTCGCTGCTTTCAGCCCGACTGCTCACAAACAAACGCCTTTTCCCGGTTGGTCGGCCAGTCAATGGCGGATTTGCGCATGATAGCGGGCGAAAACTTTAGAAGGGGCAATCTTGCATATGGCAACGGCCGCTTCAATTGGCGCGGTAATCTCTATTGGCCGTATCGCCTGCGCAGGACTGTGCTCCGACAATTCACTCGTGCCGACTGGAAAACCAGGCGCCAACTGGTATCTGCAGCCGTCATAGGTGATACATCACCACTCTCAGACGGGTCGACGCTTGCCAATACTGCCAATAACACGAAAGCCACACCCGCCCTGCCCTTGCTATTGCGTGCCTTATTGCGTCCCGCGACTGTCAAAAGGCTATCGCTTAAACTCGCTGCAGCCGCCAGCAGGGAGTCATTGCATAACACTGCCACCCGGTTGTACATGCAGGCCGGCAGTCTGAACGATGCGGAACGCTGCGCCATCGCTCTCTTGGATTCCGACCAGGAAAATAAGCCACTAGATCAAAACCTCCTGTTGGTTCAACAAGTCATACAACTCGCATCAGACCTCGGAAAGCTGTTCGACATCCGCAACCTGCTCCTGACTCGTGCCGACCGGCTCAGGCAAGCCGGGGACGCCGTAAGTGCTCTCAATGCCTATCATTCCATAATCGATCTCTACCGTGATCAACTGGTCGACAAACCCCTTGCCGAATGCTACAAAGGCGTCGGTGATCTTCACAAGATCAAACAACGGCCCGCCGACGGTCTGCAAGCCCTGGAAAAGGCAATGGACATCTACAGCCAACTGGGCGATGAAATCGAAATATCTCACACGCTGAACAACATCGGCAACATCCACTGGGTGGCGAGCGACTATACCCAGTCACTACGACACTACCGTCGTGCCTTAAGAATCCAGCGCCGCCACGATGCCCAGGCCGATGTTGCGTCGACCCTCCATAACATTGCTGGCATATACGCAGTACAGGGCAACTTTGTCCGTTCATCCGGGCTGTTCAAAATGTCCCTGACTATCAAGAAGGAAATTGGTGACCAGGGTGAAATCGCTCGAACGCTCAACAATCTGGGCTACATCTGTTGCATGGCCGGGAAAATGAACGAGGCGGTTGACCATTTGCAGGAATCACTGCGACTGAATCGAACTACCGGCAGCAGGAAAGAGATACTCTTTAATCTGGAAAACCTGTCGGAGGTCACCAGTATGGCGGGACGACTCGCCGAGTCGCTGCAATACATCAAAGAAGGACACTCTCTGGCCGAATCGCTCGGAGACAGGCCCCATATCGGCGCTTTTTCAAACATTATGGCAACGGTCCTGCGGCGGACCGGTCGCTTTGGTGAAATCAAAGAATGCTTCGAGCGCGTCGAGGAAGTGCTTAACGATTGTGACAATCAGCCTCTTATGGCCCAACTGGATATCAATCGCGCCACATTCCGGCTAGCCATTGGTGATTATGAAGCAGGCAGATCATTCGTCGAGGCCGCGCTGCGCAGGAGTCTTGAGTTCAACCTGAAACCGGAACAGCTTGGCGCTCTGATTGTCTCGGTTCGTATCGAATTCAATCAAGACGTGGCAGATCAGGCCCTCGCACTGGCCGACCAACTGCATTCTAATCGCGACCGCGTGATCATTCAATTCTATGCCCTCGCCAACTGTTCCCATCAACCGGCAAAGAAGCTACCGAAGAACGGTCTGGACCGGCTGATCGCCCAGCTCTCACGGTTCGAGAGCGACGTAGAAATATCCCGACTTTGCAACATTGCTGCTCGCCATCTCATTGCTATCGACGATGTCACACAGGCTGAAATGCTCCTCCAACGGGCGCACCGTTTCGCATCAAGGCACAACCTCTTGCCCGACCTGATAGTCACCAATTCGCTTCTCGGTCAAATCGCGCTGTCGAAGTCCGACTATGAAATAGCATTCGGGCTATATCGTCAGGCTCTGACCCATTGTAAAATAGTGGCGGGAAGTATCGTCGACCGCACTGATCAGCAGATGTATCTGTCGCAACCGTCTGTTCAATGCTTAGCGGCAGAAATCAAGAAGTTGAATGCACTTCTTGTAAAAGCCTAAACAAAAAGAAGGACAGGTGAAACCACCTGCCCTTGCTCGGATCCTGCTCGCTAACACGAGCTTGGCATTTTACTGCCCGCCCTGACTCAAGCCTAATGGCGCGATGCGAGCTTCTAGCACTTCAACGGTAAGCGTGTAAGCCATCGTCGCTCCTCCTTCCAAAAACGTTCCGGTTTGACCTTCCGATGGAAACGAAAGGCTTGCCGTTGCGGCTAATGCCTCAATGAGACACCATTGAGTAAGTAATATACAATTTGATGGAAATCGGTCAAGGGAAAAATGCGGCCTTTGGGCTAAATGGGCAATTGACCGCGCTCCAGATTCTCGACCGCACGTTACAGGAGAAACATATTCCGATAGGAAAAAACTACCACATAGACCAAAATTCTACACGAAAAAGCCCCATCACTTTACGCGCGGCCAAATGAAAAAGAGACGATTCACCAACATCGATTTTCGCGTATCCTGTCATTCCATCTTGTAGTGTGCCGTCAGAATTATCGACTACCACCGAAACCGGGAAATGCGACCCGCCGTCTTCGATTAGAGCCTGCCGAGAGACTCGAACTACTTGCCCTTCAAAAAGTAGACCGGGATGTGACCGCATTTTCACTAGCGCCGACTGACCGATTTGGACCAGCCCTATATCAAAATCGCTCACCGGTACACTCAGCTCAACCTGCTGCCTGCCTAGTAGCGTGAGAATACGGTCGTCGTCTCGCACCGACCCCACATCTCCGGCAAACGGGGCCGTGATTACCTGCGAAGCCTTCTGTACACGAAGAAAACTTATTCGGGTGAGCTGCTTGTCGATCTGAGCCTGCACCACAGTCACTTCCTCCGGCTTGGGTGGCGACTGAAGAAGCTCCAGCTTGGCCCGCCACGCCTGCACATCCGCATCAGCTACATCAACCGCCGCCCTCGCGGCCTGCAACTCTCTTTGCGAAATCAGCCCTTTGTCGGAAAGATCCGAAATCCTTTCATGTTCGCTATTATACTGATCGTACTTCGCCTGCGCGGCGCGAAGCTGCGCCTCCAATTCTGCAAGCTGCTCCGTCTTGGGCGGAGAGCGTAAAAGGGCAAGATCGCCCTGCAACTGCTCCAATCGGGACAATTCCGCTTCCAATTGTGACGTTACCTGGCTCGATATCAAAACGGCAAGCGTATCCCCGGCCGAAACCGCCTGCCCATTAGTCACAAAAGGGACCAGGTCAAGCGCGGCAAGTTCGCTCGATGTCATCTGCAAATAGCTCGACTTAACTTCGGGTTGCGCTCCCCCTCGCTGTAATCTCCGCTCCAGCAGACCGAAATCGTTGAGGAACACGTCATAACGCATGATTGCCTGCGCCGTCACTTCACCGGAAACATGCTGACGTACCGGGACCAGGAACAGCAACACAATCGCCAGTACAACCAGCGCGACGTTTACAGTCAATCTGATCGGTTGTTTAAGCAGGTTCTTCATATATCTCAAGTGTTTTGCAAAGCCGCGCACAGCCCCAATCAGGCTCGAACGCAAAGTAATAGCCAGCGCCGCAGCCAACAACAACAATCCGGTAACACCCATTCGCACATACAAAAACTCGGCAGCCATGTTTAGCAGGTAAGTCAGCAATGCCACGGAGTAGACGGTCGCCGACAGCGCATAAAAGACGAATATCCGGCGCTCTCGATTCGATACCTGTACCCGATCTATCGGCCAGCCTAAGAGTCTTCGCTTGACCACATTGCCCAGATATGCGAATGACTTGTCTCGCAGATTGGGAATATCCAGCCAGTCGCTGAGCAGGTAGTAGCCGTCGAGTTTGATCAGTGGATTCAGATTGAACAACAGCGTCACCGCACTGACTATAACAACGATCCACGCAAGTTCATTAACAAAAACGCCGCTCACCGTCACCCGCCATGCAAATACCGCAGAGCACAGCACGACAAGTTGAAAAAACGGTCCGGCGGCCGTCACTGCCAGACGATGCGACTTCTTCTCAAATAGCCAGGCATCGGAAAGATCACAATAGAAGCAGGGCTGGAAATACAATAGCAGAAAACCGATCTCCGGCACCGTTCCGCCGTAGTACCGGCAGATAACGCCATGAGCGAATTCGTGCAGCGATACCAGCAGAAACAGCCCAATGACGATCGCCATGATCGAGCCCATATGAAACATGTCCGAAAGTACAAATGTGAACTGGCTCGAATTGGCCGCAAGCACTACCAACCCCGAAACAATTACACCCATCGCAGCCGTAAATCCATACACATTATGAAACGGACGATACGCTCTTGTGAGACGATCCAGAAATCGACCCGGATCAAAACCACCCAGCTTGATGAACAACAATCTGCTAATCAACGGATGCGCCTTCGCCGCTTGGCGCGACAGTCGCGCTATTTCCTGCTCCGATCGGCCGCTCTGCAGAAAGAATAGCTTTTCAAGCTGTGTGACAAACGATACAACCTCCCCGGCCGTGAGCGAAGCACTGTATTCGCTGTTGAACCGCTGCACAATCACGTCATATGACGTTTGCCCGTCCAACTGCCGAACCAGCCATGTTTCCGGCTTGCGCAGGCGGAAATAGCTGCCGGTGATTGGGTCCTTGATGTTATAGATGGTCTCACCGTCGATCTCTGTCGACGAAAAAATCAGATCGGTCCGCAATGCGGCATACTCAGGCATGATCCAATCTATTGATCACTTCCGCTCGCCGCAACCCCCCTCTCTCGGAGGCCTGTTGATTAACCCACCCCTGGAACTCCCGTAGGTCGGGACCCCTGCGGTCCCGTCAATGTGTGGGTGGCAGACACCTCTTCTGCCCCTCGATACCAGTTCATTAAATCCTGTCACACCTGTGAAAACAGGTGTCCATCAACACATTCAGGGCGAATGAAATCTGTCATGTGGACTCCCGCTTGCTCTCTCCGAATCAATGAAGACAACACTTTACCTTCAAGTCTAGGGCTACCGGCAAACGTGAACTTTTTCAACAAGCCCTCTGGGCGGCCTTTTTCCCTCCCGTTCGCGGATGGCAGACGTCTCGTCCGGTCTGCCCCTGAACTCTTCCTAATCCTGGAGGATAAACTGCTTGATATCGAGTCCGTAACGTTTCGGATCGATCATTCGAATGATCTTACGGTGATCGTTTTCTGGAAGCGAAAGATCCGCCCAAACCGGCTGGGTCATCAAGCCGCTGCTGTCACCGACGATCTTAACATAGGGACGAGCTGGTTGCTGTTCGTTACCGGTTATTATCAGAGCGATCTCATCGGTTGTCAGCAGTACCAGGGAACCGGATGGATAGATGCCAATGATGTCGTTGAATACCGACAGCAGTAGCGAATCAAACTTGATCTTCATCTGATAGCGCATTTTCTTCATCACGATGTCGGGCGGGATCGACTTCTTCAAATAAACCCGCCCCGACGAAAGAGCGTCGAAAGTATCCGCTATCGAGACGATACGGCTAAACAGGATCGGTCTGCGATTCTTGTATCGCAGTACCGGGTAGCCGGTGAAATCATTGTTGATGTGGTGTTCAAACGCCGTCCGTGCAGCGCGGGCGGCATGAATGTCAAGAGTCAGGTTTCGCAGTATCGTCTTTGCCCCTAATATGGGATGTCTCTGCATCTGAATCCAGTCATCTTCATCGAATGCGTCCGGCTTACGAATGAGATCGGTCGGCAGTTTCACTTTACCGATGTCGTGAAATAGCGCCGAAAAACCCAGTTGTGACAGACGAGCCCTGTCGAGTCCAAGCCGGACACCGAGCGTCAGGGAGTAGACGCAAACGTTGGTCGAATGAGCATAAGTGTAGTCGTCAAAATCCTTGATCGATGCAAGTTCGATCAGCGACGATTCGTCCCGGGAAATATGGTCAATCAGGGAGTGAACCACGCGCTTCGTCTTCGATGCGTTGATTTCCCTGTTATCCAGCGTGTTGGTAATAGCTTCCTCCACTACCGACATGGCCCGGAAAAACGATGTTCTCGCAGCCTGACGGAATTGCTTGCGGACAGCCTCCGGAATCACTGTCTGCGTTTCCATCAACTCTTTGAGCGAAAGCAGTTGGATGTTGGACATCATGTGGCTTCTCAGGCTCATTGACAGGCTTTCGAGGTTCTGGGTGCTCGGTTTCACTGAAGACATAAAGACTATGAACTGCTGCATTTCATCCTTGGAAATACCCTCCTGGAAAGTCACTCCCCCGACACCCAGCGTCTTCCATTCCTCTATCACCGAAGCTGCACCCGACAAACCGTCACCGTCAAAGTGAACGAGCCTGTCATTTACAAAGTACCGATCCGATACCAACTTGATCGTGACATTGCTGGACTCCTCCGCCAGTCGAGATAGTTGGTCATAGAAGTTGTCGAGCTGATTGGTGAATGTTGCATTCGACGCCTCGACAATACGGGCCGTCTTGTAAAGAACAAAGAAGGCCGTCAGTAACCTTTGCTCTTCCTTACCAGCCAATGCCCTGCTAAAGGACTGTTCAAGGGTGTCTGGCATCACTCGCCTCCATATAGGCTCTCGCGACGAAGTCGCAAGGCTTCCTGTGCCTGACGCTTTATATCAGGTCGCCAACTACCACTCAACCGAACCAGCAACCGCTCGGCCCTTTCGCCGGGATTCTTGCTCAGCGCTTGCATCGCGGCCTTTCGATAGAAATCGATCGAACTGCTGCGCCAAAGATTGTAGCGAACAACCAGTTTCTCCAGGAAACCGACTGCCATATCGCCGCCCAGGATCGAAAAAGCGTTGAGAAGAGATTCTTGTTCTGCAAAATCGATAGTCGCGAATCGGTCATCATTGATGAGCCTCGTTATCGCGTCGAAGGCTGGCTGCCCTCGCCGCTCGACGATCGCCTTGACCGCTTCTGAGCGTACCGAAGATATCGGATCCAGAGCCAGTCTTTCGAGAATGTTGAGGGCTTCAGTATCAGGGCAATCTTTTAGGGCGTGGGTCAGTTCCATTCTTACTCGCTCATCATTGTGACCAACAATCTTAGCGAGGCGAGTCAGGGCCTTGGGACCGCCGACCCGGGCAAGAATGACGACCGAATTGCGAACGACATACCAGCGTTTATCATAGATTCCATTGGAAACTATATCGATATTGTCGCGCCCTTGTGTAATCAGATACTCCACCAGGGTTTCGCGGTGACGTTGGTGCTCCATCTGGCCCAGCAAATCGGCGATACCCGCCAGCGCCTCCCAGCCAAAGTTCTCCAGATAGCGACGCAACTCGTCAACACCCAGACTTTCGTGATCGTTTAGTGACTTTGCGAGATGCTTCAGTCGGTCGCGGCTGCCGGCAGTAAGACAGGCCTCTTTCAACCGTTCCGACCACAAAGGTCGATCATCACGAATACGGCTCTCCAGCTCTTTCCAGAACGAAATAACGCGACCCGCCTGAAACAGTTTACCGTGGCTGACGAACTGGGATACAACTTGTTCACAGAGAGTCACCGTCTCATAGAATGCATCCATGGACGATTCCTGCAGGAGCATTTCACGAAGCAACTCACCGATTGACTCGTAGACGTCAAACTCAGCATCCTCAAGAATTAATCGGGCAACCTCTCGTTCCTCCTGCTCCGAAAGCTTGAACTCGTCGTTGAGAATCAAGGTCGTGTCAGGAAGTGAGGGACCACTTCCAAGATCAGACAGCCCCATAGCCTCGGCTGCTTCGGAACTGCGCAGAGCCACCCCATCACTGGCCCCCTGGTCAAGAACGGTCGGTGGCACCTGGCCGGGTATGCGAGCGTAAAACTTGCCACCCTTGCTGCCTGCTCCACCGACGGACCCGGCTTGCGGAGTGTCACCGGAATCGTCAAGACTTGCTTCGTCGACATGAGAAGTCTGGACAAAAATCGACTGATAATCGACCAGCGCATCCGAGGCCATCTGAATGGCGTTTTCAGCCGAAGTGAGGATATCTGTCTCGCGTGCCTGCACATCAAATCTTCCGTCGTAATCCGACAAGGCGACATCCTCAAGAGTACCGAACGAAAACCCGCTTACGCCGGCTTCCCAGATCAGGGTGGCAAGGTCCTGTGTCCGGTTGGGTGCATTCAGATAGACGCGAATGGCGTCGAGAAGACTATATATGTCATCGACCTCCAGCCCCGCCTTAAAAGTGAAATCGGTTATCCCGGTTTCAAAAAAGATGGCCGCAAGGTTTTCTTCTTTCGAGCGGTCCTGAAAGACTGTTTCACCAGCAAGGGCCAGGTAGTCTTTTCCAACAGTAATGCCTATCTCTCCATGCTCCTCTACAAGGCTGACCAGCTTTTCCGAAAAGGATTGTTTGAGCGACTGCGGAAGCGGATTTGTTTCCGGATACAGAGAGACTACTTTGATGACCTTTAGCAGATCTCGAAGAATGTATGTAATGTCCTTTATTTTGTCGCTCATATCGCCACCGATACTACACCAGATTTCCTGCATTGAGGCTCATTGGCTAGTAATCGGCTATTGAGCAAACAGCCTTAACCGATAGGCCTGATTGCAGGCGAATGGTTGGAATTCCCGGCTGTTCAGACAGCTGGCAGCAGTGTCGGTCGGTCCCGACGACCTAAAGCAGCTCTATCTTACTGCGGTCCTTCTTGACCGCCTTGGTCGCGTTTCTGGTATCGAATACAGCCCTTGCGTTGTCGACAATCCACTGATAGTCGTATTGGCTATGGTCGGTGAGAATAATTGTCAGATCAGCCCGCTTAAGCAAAGATTTGGTCAGCGGCACAGAACAATGCCGGTTCTTGTTCCATTCGAAGTTGGGGACAAACGGGTCGTTGTATTTCACCCGTGCACCTTTGTCCTCTAGCAGATTTATCACGTCCAGAGCGGGAGCCTCTCTAATATCCTTGATGTCGCGTTTGTATGCTACGCCCAGAATGACGATATTCGACTTATTCAGACTGCACGCAAACCTGTCATTGAGCAGCCGCGCGATTCTGTCCACCACGTATTCTGGCATATGACTATTGATATCACCCGCCAATTCTATGAACCGAGCGTAGTAGTTCAGCGATTTGAGCTTCCACGACAGGTAGTGCGGATCGATAGGGATACAATGCCCACCCAGACCGGGACCGGGGTAGAACGGCATGAAACCGAAAGGTTTGGTTGCAGCCGCATCGATGATTTCCCATACATCAAGCCCCAGCCGATCGCACATCAGCGCTGTCTCATTGACAAGACCGATATTGACTGACCGAAAGGTATTCTCCAGCAGTTTGACCATTTCAGCCGCCTGAGTAGAAGAAACCGCATGCACAGAGGCAATCGTCTGTTCATAAAACACTTTAGCGACTCGTGTGCAGGCAGGGGTGATGCCACCAACCACTCGTGGAGTATTCTTTATGGTAAAGCGAACATTGCCGGGATCAACCCTTTCCGGAGAAAATGCAACGAAGAATTCGCTGCCAACTTTCATTCCGGACTGTTCCAAGATGGGAAGGATCAGCTCCTCGGTGGTGCCGGGATAGGTCGTCGACTCCAGAACAACCAGCGATCCCTTTTTCATATACTGCCGAACCCATTCCACTGCCGATAATATATAGCTGACGTCCGGGTCCTTTGTCTTTGACAGCGGCGTTGGAACGCAGATAGAGATCACATCCATCTTGGACAGTTTCTTCGGATCGATAGTAGCCTTAAATCTCTTCGACTGCACAGCCTTGTCCACTGAGCCGTCGGATACGTCGTCGATATCCGATCTGCCACTGTTGATCGTATCCACCTTTTTCTTCGAAATATCGAATCCGGTCACC